>DAOQAK010000024.1 GCA_035353855.1 Bacteroidales bacterium
AAGTATATCAATAACTTTGGGTATGCTTGCCTATTTTTTCTCGGACATCAATGATAAATTATTATTAACTATAATAAACATCGTATAAAATAATCTAAATGAAAATACTATAATAAATAAAATTTAAAAGTAAAAAAGTTTAATTTTGTATTAAATGTAATTTTTATATGAAAAATTCATCAGCAAACTTTCATATTGATAGTTTAGATAAAAAAATACTATCCATATTAACAAAAGATGCACGTACTCCTTTTGTTGAAGTTGCCCGTACCTGTGGTGTTAGTGGCGCTGCCATTCATCAACGTGTTCAGCAGATGATAAGTGCCGGTGTAATTAAAAGTTCCCAGTTTAATATATCTCCA
Source organism: Bacteroidales bacterium (assembly GCA_035353855.1). NCBI lineage: Bacteria > Pseudomonadati > Bacteroidota > Bacteroidia > Bacteroidales > Bacteroidales bacterium. Next base: position 363 of record DAOQAK010000024.1, read on the forward strand.
AGAGCTATGGGTTATAATACCTGCGCTTTTATTGGTATTCAGCTTCACCTGATAACACGAAAATCACATATTGAAGCTTTCGATAAAATAATGAAAGTGCCGGAGATTGTGGAATGCCACCACGTTTCCGGAAAACATTCATTACTTATTAAAATTTACACAAAGAGTAATGAAGATTTAAAAGATATTATTATAGAAAAAATTCAATCCATTCCCGAAGTGATTTCTACTGAAACTTTTATTTCGTTACAGGAAGGTTTTGAAAGGCAAGTAGCAACAGAATAAAATAAAAATTTAAAAATTAAGCCCCACTCTTGATCTTGAATGGGGCATATAAATTTTGATATGATTATTAATTTACAATGCCGAAAGGCATTCCTCTATAATTGTCCATGTTCTTTTAATATCATTGTCCAGTCCTACTGAGAAACGTACCAAACCAGATGACATTCCCATGTTTTTTTGTATATCTTCAGGAACTTCAGACGAAGTGCTTTTCCCTGAATTACTAAAAAGAGTTTTGAAATATCCAAGGCTAACAGCTAAATAACCAACACCTTTTTTTTCCATCATTTCCATGAAATCATTTGATCTTTCAGTTGTCTCCATATCAATTGCAAGTATGCCACCATATCCATATCCTGAGTTCAACATTTTTTTCAGAGTCTCATGTCCGCTGTGTTCAGGTAATCCGGGGTATGAAACAGAAATACCTTTTTTCTTAAATTGTTCTGCAAGATATAATGCATTTTTACCATGCTGTACCATACGAATATGAAGGGTGTGTAAATTTTTTAAAATACTTGAAGAACGGAGAGGATCAAGTACCGGGCCCAGAAGCATTGCTGTACCATTATTCACATTACATAATGAATCAATAAATTCTTTACTTCCACAAATAGCACCGGCAACACAATCATTTTTACCATTAATGAATTTGGTCATGCTATACACAACAATATCAGCGCCCAAAATGCAAGGCGATACAAGCATAGGAGTGAAAGTATTATCAACAACTAATTTTACATTATTTTTTTGTGCAATAGCAGCAAGCCCAGGAATATCGGAAATCTGCAACATTGGGTTAGTCATTGTTTCCGTATAAATCAATTTTGTATTTGGCTTGATAGCTTTTTCTACAGCTTTTAAATCAGTAATATCAACAAAAGTTACGCTGATATTAAATTTGGGAAGATAATTCTGCAAGAATGCAAATGTTCCTCCATAAGTTGTCTGGCTTGAAACAATATGATCGCCATAGTTGCACAATTGTAAAATAGTTCCTGTTATTGCACTCATGCCTGAACCGGTAACCCATGCTGATTCGGTGCCTTCCATTGCAGCCATAGCATCAGCCAAATATTTATTACTTGGATTCCAATGGCGCGAATATAAAAAGCAACCTTCAAGAGTCCCGTCGAAAGTTTCTGTCATGCTTTTAGCCTGCATAAATGTGTATGTGGCTGAATCAGTAATGGAGGGGTTTACGTCTCCAAATTCCCCAAACTGTTGTAAGTCTTGAATCCTGGAAGCAGGATCGTTTTTCATTTTAGTCATATTCTTTAAGATTTTAAGTGCAAAATTACAATTATTAATATAATTACAATAATAAACTACATTATGTAATCATTATATATATATTAATTATTTTTCATAAGCTATTTAGCAATTAAAATAATTTTATGTAATATTTTTATAAATCTTATATCAATTAACTTTCAATTTGTAAGTTTTGATATAATACCAAATATTTTATTATACTAAACGTTCGATGTTGCCTTTTTTGCAAACTCTAATAGCTGAAGTATAATTTAAAACAGCCTAAAGGATATTTAAATTTTACAATGATTATGCAGATTGTATTTTAAAATTATAAAATCTAATTTTAAGATTTTATGTTTTGACATTTTCACTACATTCGCAAAAAATATTTTAATATATGAATTACGATTTAATAGTTATCGGTAGTGGTCCCGGTGGATATGTTGCTGCAATACGTGCATCGCAATTGGGATTAAAAGTTGCAGTTGTTGAAAAAGCTGAACTTGGTGGTATTTGCCTCAATTGGGGATGTATTCCAACTAAAGCATTATTAAAAAGCGCCCAGGTGTACAATTACATGAAGCATTCTGCCGATTACGGAATTCAGGTTGAAGGCGCTGTAAAACCCGATTTTGAAGCTATTGTAAAACGCAGCCGTACTGTTGCCGAAAACATGAGTAAAGGAATTCAATTCCTTTTTAAGAAAAATAAAATTGAAGTTATTACCGGTCTTGGAAAAGTGAAACCCGGTAAAATAGTTGAAGTTACTGATGCTTCAGGAAATAAAACAGAATTTTCAGCAAACCATATTATTATTGCAACCGGTGCAAGGTCGCGCCAATTGCCTAATCTACCACAAGACGGTAAAAAAATTATCGGGTATCGTGAAGCTATGACATTACCTAAACTTCCCGAATCGATGGTAGTTGTTGGCTCTGGAGCAATTGGTTCCGAGTTCGCACAATTTTATAATTCAATGGGAACAAAAGTTACATTGATTGAATTATTGCCTAACATCGTTCCTTTAGAAGACGAAGAAGTTTCAAAACAACTGGAACGTTCGTTCAAAAAATCAGGAATGAAAGTCATGACTGATGCGTCTGTTGAAAGCGTTGATACAACCGGTGATGTATGCAAAGTAAAAGTGAAAACAAAAAAAGGCGAAGAAATTATAGATGCAGAAATTGTTTTCTCGGCAGTTGGAATTGCTACAAACATTGAAGGTATTGGTTTGGAAGAAACCGGAATAAAAACCGAAAGAGGAAAAGTAATTGTTGACGATTTTTATAAAACCAATGTAGAAGGTTATTATGCAATAGGTGACATTGTTCACGGACCAGCATTGGCGCATGTTGCATCGCACGAAGGAATTGTTTGTGTTGAAAAAATTGCAGGCCACCATCCTTCTCCGGTTGATTACAATAATATTCCAGGATGTACTTACACCACTCCTGAAATTTCATCAGTTGGGATGACCGAGAAACAAGCTAAAGATGCAGGTCATGAAATAAAAGTCGGGAAGTTTCCTTTCACTGCTTCGGGCAAAGCAAGCGCAGCAGGCAATAAAGACGGTTTTATAAAAGTTATTTTCGATGCAAAAACAAATGAACTTCTCGGCACTCATATGATTGGCGATAATGTTACCGAAATGATTGCAGAAATTGTAGTAGCAAGAAAATTAAAAACGACTCATCGCGAAATTCTGGATGCAGTGCATCCCCATCCAACTATGTCGGAAGCAGTGATGGAAGCTGTTGCCGCTGCATACGGCGAGGTAATACACATTTAAATTTTTAATGTTAAATTTTAAATTATTAATGATTCAATATACAGAGTGCAGAATTATGAAATCAGAATTAATAATTTCAAACTTCAAACTCTAAACTCAAAACTTCTAAAATGTGCGGCATTACAGGAATTTTTTCTTTTCAAAATGAAGCTCTTTCATTTAAAACGAAAGTAGAAAATGCTGTTGCCAAACTTCATAATCGCGGACCTGAAAATTCAGGAACATACTTCCACAATCATGTTGCTTTGGGTCATACAAGGCTTGCTATTATTGATGTTACTAATGCAGCATCACAACCTTTTAATGATAATTCAGGAAGATATACCATAATTTTTAATGGTGAATTTTTTAATTTCAAAGAGCATCGTGAAGAATTATTAAAAAAAGGAATTCAGTTAAAATCACAAAGCGATACTGAAGTTTTACTTTACCTGTACATCACCGAAGGTGCGTCATTCCTCGAAAAGATAAATGGGTTTTTTGCATTTGCAATTTATGATAAAGAAGAAGAAACGTTATTTGTTGCCCGTGATCGTTTTGGAGTTAAACCTTTAGTTTATTATAAAGATGATGAACAATTTATTTTTGCTTCCGAGATAAAAGCCTTACTGGAATACGGAATTAATAAGGAACTTGATGAAACATCGTTGTATCAATATTTGCAATTGAATTATATTCCTGCTCCAAATTCTATTTTTAAAAATGTTTGCAAACTTAAACCGGGAAATTTTCTTAAAATAAAAGGTGGCAACATAGAGCAAAAAGAATATTATAAAATCCCGATTCATTCTGAAACAGAAATAAAAAAATTCAACATCAATTATGATGATGCAAAAAATAAAATTCATGAATTGCTTGATAATTCAGTAAAATTAAGAATGATCTCTGATGTTCCGCTTGGTGCATTTTTAAGTGGAGGAATTGATTCATCAATTGTAACAGCCCTTGCATCAAGATACACTGATAAACTTAAAACTTTTTCAATCGGGTATAAAGATGAACCTTTATTTGATGAAACCCGCTATGCAAGGCTTGTTGCCAATAAACTAAAAACCGAGCATACCGAATTTATTTTAACGAATGATGATTTATTTTCTGTACTATTTAATGTACTTGATTATACCGATGAACCTTTTGCCGACTCATCAGCACTTGCCTTGAATATTTTAAGCAAACAAACACGCAAGCATGTAACTGTAGCATTGTCGGGCGATGGCGCTGATGAACTTTTTGGCGGTTACAACAAACACTGCGCTGAATATAGAATCAGAAATGCTGGAATTACAGAAAACTTCATAAAATTTTCAGAACCTTCGTACCAACTTTTTCCTCAATCAAGAAATTCGAAATTCACCAATACAATCAGGCAACTCGACCGATTTGCAAAGGGGATGAATTTAAGTGATAGTGAGCGTTACTGGAATTGGTGCGGATTTGCTTCGGAAAAGGAAATTGATAAATTATTTTTATTGAACCAAAAAGAAAATTATTCTGAAAGAAAGAAAAACATTTTAAAATATATTTCGCAAACTAAAGGATTGAATGATGTATTGTATACCGATATGCATTTGGTTTTACAAAACGACATGCTGGTAAAAGTGGATATGATGTCGATGGAGAATTCACTAGAAGTACGAACACCTTTCCTTGATTTCAATTTAGTGAATTATGTCTTTTCTCTTCCTTCAGAATTTAAAGTTGATAAAAGTTTTGGAAAGAAAATTTTGCAAGATACTTTCAGAAATATTTTACCAGAAGAAATTTATCACCGCAATAAACATGGCTTTGAAGTGCCTCTATTAAAGTGGTTCCGCAATGAATTGAAGTCTTTAATCTTTGATGAATTGCTTGAAGAAAAATTTATCACACAGCAAAATATTTTCAATCCAACTGAAATTTCTTTGCTGAAAAATAAATTACTTTCCAATAATCCCGGCGATGCTGCTGCAAGAATATGGGCGCTGGCCGTATTCCAGTATTGGTGGAAGAAATATTTTGTATAAAATCCTAATATAAAATATTGGTATATGATATAACAGAACATGACAAAACCTGATTTACTTAAACACTTATACCTCTCTACTTTTTCATCAATTGAATTTTATTTGAATTTTGGTCATTAAATTTGTTATTTATAAGTACCTTCGCTTTCCGATTTGAAAAGCAATGCCAAAAGTTTTACGTATTATAAACCGGTTTAATCTAGGCGGGCCTACATATAATGCAGCGCTACTTTCAAAACATTTGGCGCCGGAATTTGAAACTTTGCTTTATAGCGGAGCTATTGATGAAACTGAAGGCGATGCAAAATTCATTGTTCGAAACTTAGGTATTGAACCCCTTACTATTCCTGAAATGCGTAGGTCACTTAATCCTGCTCTTGATTATCAAGCATATAAAAAAATTAAAAAAATAATTTCCGAATTTAAACCGGATATTGTTCACACACACGCCTCAAAAGCAGGCGCACTGGGGCGTTTAGCGGCATATAACTTAGGCGTTCCGGTTATTATTCATACTTTTCACGGTCATGTTTTTGATAATTATTTCAGCCGTCTCACTTCAAAATTTTATATAAATATTGAACGTTATCTTGCTAAAAAAAGCACCAAAATTATTGCGCTGTCGGAAATTCAAAAAAATGATTTGGTAAATAAATTTAAAATTTGTCCCGCTGAAAAAATAGAAATTATATCGCTAGGATTTGATTTGGATAAATTCCAGGAAAATATTGAATTAAAAAGAAAAAAATTCAGAAATGATTTTCAAATTGCAGATGATGAAATAGCCATTGCTATAATTGGGAGATTAGTTCCAATAAAAAATCACGAATTGTTTCTTCAATCAATAAAAGATATTTCAGAAAAAACAAAAAAGAAAATCAGGGTATTTATTGTAGGTGATGGTGAAAGTAAAATGGATATTCTGAAAAAAACAAAGGAATTAAATCTATCGTTTACAGAAAATAAATCCGAATCAAAAAATAATCTCATCACCTTCACTTCGTGGATCAAAGAAATTGATACCGTTATTGCCGGAATTGATATCGTTGCATTAACCTCTTTGAATGAAGGTACGCCTGTAAGCCTTATTGAAGCCCAGGCAGGAAACAAGCCAATTGTAAGCACCAATGTAGGTGGAATAGAAAATGTAGTTATTCCAAATGAAACGGCTTTGCTTTCACCGAACAATAACCAAAAAGCATTTGCTGAAAATATTTTAAAGGTTATTGGATCAGACAATTTGCGTCAAAAATTATCACAAAAAGGCTGGCAGAACGTGAAAGAGAAATTTCATTTTTCCCGGTTAATTAGTGATACAAAAAAACTATATTACCAACTTCTGAAACAATAATCTTTTTGTTTCGTTTAACTATAATATTTATACTTTTGCAGATATCTAATCTAAATGATTGAAAATAAAGTGAAAAAATATTTTCTTTTTATTATTGTTTTGATGTTATTTTTGTCTTCGTGCAAAATATTTTCCCCTAGCCAAATGTTGCGCACAGGAAAGAACTATAAATATTCCGAATTCACTGCCGCACAAGATACACAACACTATCATATTGCTCCTAATGATAAAGTTTCATTTTCTATAACTACTAACAATGGTGAAAATATTATTAATCCTATTAGTGGAACTTCAACAGTAGCATCAGGAAATTCAAATTCTGAATATACCGTTGAATATGACGGAATGATAAAACTTCCAATTTTAGGAAGAGTAAAAATTAGCGGAATGACTTTACGAGAAGCAGAAAAATTCCTTGAAAGTATTTACTCTAAATATTTTAATGAACCTTTTGTTCAATTGAAAGTTACAAATAACAAAGTAATAATATTCAATGGTGGCGAGGGTGGCAAATCATCAGTTATTACTCTCACCAGCACCAATACAACTTTATTTGAAGCCATTGCGCAAACAGGAGGCATTACTGATGGAAAAGCATTTAAAATTAAACTAATCCGCGGTGATTTAAAAAGTCCACAGATTTACCTGGTTGACCTATCTACTCTTGATGGAGTAAAAAAAGCTAATTTAATTTTGCAGGCAAACGATATAATATATATAGAACCAAGGAACAGGTATCCTGAAAAATTAATGACGGCAATTACTCCCTATTTATCGCTTGCTTCATTTATTTTACTAATCGCAAATACTATCAAATAACATTAATGGCAACGACAAAAAAAATATCGAATATTAACGACGAAATTGACATTAAGTTATTTCTATATATTGCTAAACGAAGTTTTTTATATATAGCCATTTTTCTTGCTATTGCATTGATAGGGCAATTTCTTTATCTCCGGTATGCACGTCCTATTTACCAAACCAGTGCTACAGTACAAATCAGCTCAAATGAAGAAAACGTTAATAAAATCCTGGAAACAGAAAGTATGGGGCTGGAGCAGCAAAACGATATTGAAAAAGCAAGAGAGCTTATAAGTTCTCCTGTTTTTCTTGAACGTGCATTTTCTTCATTACCTCTAGCCATCAGCTATTACCAGGAAGGTACGATCATGTCGTCAGAACAATATAAAACAGCTCCTTTCGAAATAACTGCTGATGTAAAAGTACCTTCTATCTATGGCATTCCTATATATGTTAATTTTATTTCAAAAGACCGATATGAATTATCATATACCCATGGAGGTTCACAGAAATATACAAAAGATTTTGCAATATCGGGAAAAGCATCTATTCCTGAAGCAGACATAAAACTAAAAATCACAAATTCCAATAAAATTGATTTCAAAAATGGCATCCTGAATCAGAATTCATATTTTTTCATTATTAATAATCCAAATGGTATTGTATATAATTATGCTTCGGAACTAACAATAACCACTATAAGCGAAGCTGCTAAAACAATACAAATTTCAATAAAAGACCAAAACGCGATAAAAGCCTCTGATTTAGTAAATGCAATTGTTGACACATACAGGACATACGGAGTAGAGAAAAAAGCAGAAAGCACTAACAGTGTTCTTGAATTTATTGATAAACAATTGCAACAGGTTTACGATACTTTATTCAAATCTGAAATGGATCTTGAAAGTTTTAAAAAAGAAAACCGGCTTGATTCAACCCAGATGGAACCATTACCAAGTATTTACTCAAGAGTTAATGATTTTGATGACCAGCTGATTGAACTGGAACTTCAGGAAAATTTACTAACTCAGGTTCAAAACAGTATTAAAGAAAAAGATCTTGATATTTATAAAATGATTGCTACTGTTGCCGGGAGTGAATTTGAAGGGTCTGTTTCAAATTTCCTGGAATCGTTACAGGAACTGCTCTTAAAAAAAGAAAAACTTTTATACCAGGTTACAAAAAACAGTGGACAGATTGAAGAAATAAATTATCAAATAGAAATACAAAAAAAATTATTAGCCGAATGCATTACTACATTAAAAGCAAACCTGACATCTCGAAAAGCTACTATAAACAAATATCTTGACTCTTATAAAAACACTGCTTTTTCATCAAAAGAAAATTACAATGCTCTTGAGTTAAGCCGTCTGCAAAGGATGTATAACATCAACGAGCAATTTTATAATAAGCTCATTGAAAAAAAGGCAGAATACCAGATTGCAAAAGCCGGTTATGTTTCCCAGATTGTAGTTCTCGACAAAAGCACAGTTCCCAATGACCCGATTTCCCCAAGACGCAGATTAATATTTTTCGGGAGTTTGCTTTTTGCAATTTTCATAAGTATCGGACTTATACTTATCAGATATTTATTCTATAATGAGATTACCAATATTAATGATATCATTAAATATACTGATGCGCCTATTTTAGGAATCATACCAAAGTACAGAAGAGAAATACCTGTTTCTCAACTTATCGTTGATAAAAAACCTAAATCATTAATAGCTGAATCATTAAGATCAATTCGAACAAATTTACAATTTGTAAATAATGATCCCGGCCCGAAAGTTATTGCAATTACCTCAACTATATCAGGTGAAGGAAAAACATTTGTTTCGATTAATCTTGCCGGTATCATCGCTTTTTCTGATAAAAAAGTAATTGTAATTGACCTCGATCTTCGCAAACCAAAAATACACAAAGGGTTTGGAGTAGAAAACAGAAAAGGTGTAAGTACAATATTAATGAACATGGATTCGGAAAAAGAATGTATTCAACATAGTACTGTTCCTAATTTAGATTTCCTTACAGCTGGTCCGGTTCCACCTAATCCATCTGAGTTAATGCTTACCAAAAGGATGGAACAAATGATCGACTTACTGAAAAATAATTACGACTATGTTATTATCGATAACCCTCCAATCGGATTGGTTACAGATGGTATGCGGAATATGTTGATAGCCGATTACCCCATATATGTATTTAAAGCAACCCATTCAAAAAGAATGTTTGTTCAAAATGTTGATCGCCTTATCAACGAGAGCGGGATAAAGCGTCTTGCAATTGTTTTAAATGCTGTTGAACCTCAATATTCAGGGTACAATTACGGAAAAGGAAATTCATACGGACCGGGATATGGAGCAGGCTATGGCTACGGCTACGGTTATGCTTATGGTTATGGCTATGGCTATTATGATGACGACCATTTACATCCTATTAAGAAAAAATTTATCCTGGATAGAATCTCTGATTTTATCTGGAAAAAAATCCTTCGTAGAAATTAAACACCAAGATGGAAATTAAATGCACCGAAATCCCGGGATTACTTATTATCCAACCTAAAATTTTTTATGATGCCAGAGGTTACTTTTTTGAATCCTATAATAAAATCAAACTTTCAGAATCAGGATTTAAAGCTGACTTTATCCAGGATAATCAATCCATGTCTTCAAAAGGAACATTAAGAGGAATGCATTTCCAACGACCTCCTTTTGAACAGGGAAAATTGGTAACTGTGATAAAAGGAGCAGTAAGAGATATTGTAGTTGATATCCGAAAAAATTCAAAATTTTATGGAAAATATTTTAGCATTGAGTTAACTGAGCAAAATAAAACCATGCTCTGGGTACCTCCAGGGTTCGCCCATGGATTTCTTACGCTTGAGGACAATACCATTTTTTCATATAAATGCACGCAAGTTTATAATAAGGACTCTGAAGGAGCAATATTGTGGAATGACCCCGATGTTAATATAAACTGGGATATTAAAAATCCTGTTATTTCTGAAAAGGACAATAATGCACCATTATTCAAAACATTGAATACACCTTTTTAATAAAAATTATTCGTACTTTTGCAAACTCTTAAAATTAGTCGATGACTAAAATTCAAATTTTTGAATATGTTATTTTCTTTGTTACTTGTTTAGCATTCTCTATTCTGATAAACTCCCTTTTTATTAAATTTATCAGGACATTAGGCATTCGCAATAAGGAAGAAACAGTTATCAGGTGGAGTACTCAATCAAAACCTGCTATTGGAGGTATTTCATTTTATATAATCTTCCTGCTTTCAATAATTGCCTATTCGTTTTTTGTTGATCGCAGTCAATATTTTTTAAACCTTCAATTCATTGGAGTTCTTTTCGCATCTACACTGGGTTTTCTTATGGGCATGTTCGACGATGCATATAATACAAAACCACTTATTAAACTTTTCACACAAATTTCCTGTGGAATAATTTTAATATCCACAAATATATATATTGATATTTTTGATATCCAGTGGCTGAATTATACCATCACCATTTTCTGGGTAGTAGGCATGATGAACTCTATCAATATGCTAGATAATATGGATGCCATAACATCTGTAATATCAATATTTATTTTAATAACAATTATTATAAATCTATTTTTATTAAATGATTTCAGAAACCCTGATATTTTTATAATATTAGGGATTTTAGCTGCTTTAATAGGATTCCTAAAATTCAACTGGCATCCTTCTACTATATATATGGGTGATACAGGAAGTCAATTTCTTGGTGCATTCCTGGCAGCAATTGGTATAATTTATTTCTGGAATCATCCTGATGGTAATGGAGTACACATTTGGTCAAAACAAATTCTTACCGCAGTAATAATTTTCAGTATCCCAATAATTGATACAACAACAGTGGTAATTAAACGTCTTTCCAAAGGGAAATCGCCATTTGTAGGAGGAAAAGACCACACAACTCATCATATTTCATATCTTGGCTTTTCCGATAAACAGGTAGCATATATTTATTCGGCAATTTCAATATTATCAATGACCATAACAGTTATTGCAGTAAATTACATCAACAACTGGAGTTATTTTCATATCGCTATTTATTCTCTGTATTTTATAATTTTATTTGTTATACTTTTTGTTATTGCAAATCGTAATATCAAATAAATATTTATAGTTTATGATTTTTAAAAAAATTTTTTTATTCATTTTATTTTTAGCAACCATAGCATTATTTATGGTATGTTTTAATTTTTCTACAAATAAACCTGACAGCGATACAGATTATCAAAAAGCATTTTATAAAAACTATAAGATTTTTTCTGTTGAAATTCCCGACTCTATTGATTTTGCAGGCGAAAAAGTTGAAACCAATCGTTATGATGTCAGAGAAGGAATTGATCGTGAACTCCTGGTAAATACATACTGGCAATCACAAACATTAATGCTTATAAAAAAAGCATTCCGATGGTTTCCAATTATAGAGCCTATTTTGAAGAAAAACGGAATTCCTGAAGATTTTAAATATCTTGCTGTTGCAGAAAGCGGACTTACAAATAATATGATATCTTCTGCTGGCGCTACAGGTATGTGGCAATTCATTAAAGAAAGTGCTATCAAATATGGACTTGAAGTTAATGACTATATTGATGAACGTTATAATGTTGAGAAATCAACACTTGCTGCTTGCAAATATATTAAAGAAGCTTATGCCATTTATAAAAGCTGGACAATGGCTGCCGCATCTTATAATGTTGGAATTGGTTCTATTTCAAAATCAATTGAATTTCAAAAAACAAATAATTATTACGACCTCTATTTGAACTCGGAAACGGCCAGATACGTTTATCGAATTATTGCGTTAAAACTTATTTTAGGTAATCCTAAAGATTATGGTTTCTTTCTGAGGCTTAAAGACCTTTATCCTCCAATACCAACACGTACTGTAAAAGTGGATTCATCAATTAAAGATCTTGTCAGCTTTGCAAAAAATTTCAATTTAAACTATAAAATTCTTAAGGATTTTAATTTATGGCTTAGAAAATCGTCACTCGAAAATATCTCAGGAAAAACATATTATTTTACTTTACCAAAAGAAGGCTTTATAACATATGATTCTCTGCAGGCGAATATGAGTGATGAACCATTTTTATCACCCGATAGTCTGAACGAATAACATACAGACGCATTATGAATTACGAAGATGAATACTTCTTATAACACTGATGTACTGTTAAAACAATCCGAATCATCCGGCGAACCTGAATTCATATCAGTTCTGGGCGCAAGAGTTCATAACCTGGATAATGTTGATGTAATCATTCCCCGTAATAAGCTAGTAGTAATAACAGGACTAAGTGGTAGCGGAAAATCTTCACTGGCTTTCGATACGATATATGCTGAAGGGCAAAGACGTTACCTGGAAACCTATTCAGCATACGCCCGTCATTTTATAGGAAACATAGAACGACCAGATGTTGATAAAATAACAGGATTAAGCCCGGTTATTTCTATTGAGCAAAAATCAACTTCAAAGAATCCGCGTTCTACTGTTGGTACCATTACTGAGATATATGATTATTTACGACTTTTATTCGCTCGTGTAGCTGATGCATATTCATATGAAACCGGCGAAAAAATGGTTCGTTATACCGAGTCACAAATTATTGAAATTATCTTAAATAAATTCAATGATAAGGAAATAATAATACTTGCTCCGGTTGTAAAAGGAAGAAAAGGACATTATCGCGAACTTTTTGAACAAATAAGGAAACAGGGATTTTTAAGAGTGCGAATTGATAATGTAATCAAAGAAATTTCATTCGGGTTACAGGTAGACCGATACAAAATACATAATATCGAAATTGTAATTGATAAAATCAAGATTACTTCCGATAACAAGTTCCGTTTAGCCGAATCGCTTCAATTAGCCATGCGACATGGAAAAGGGATGCTGATGATTCAAAATATTTCTGATGACAATGTATATCAGTTCAGTAAATTTCTGATGTGTCCAACAACAGGTATTTCATATGATGAGCCTGAACCCAACACATTTTCTTTTAATTCTCCTTATGGCGCTTGTCCTAAATGCAGCGGATTGGGAAGTATTACCGAACTGGATATTAATAAAATTATTCCTGACCGCAAGAAATCTATAAAACAAGGCGGAATTATACCTATAAAAGAAATTAAAAATAAATGGATTGTTCATCAACTGGAAGCAATAGGACATAAATACGATTTCACGCTCGACTCTCCTATTGAAGATATTCCTGACAACGCTCTTGATATTATTCTATACGGTTCTGATGAAGTGTTTAAAGTAAAGTCAGATAATTATGGTGTAGAAGCTACATATTCGCTAAATTTTGAAGGTATAGCAAATTTTATTTTCAGCCAGTATCAGGATACTAATGGATCTTCAATAAAAAAATGGGCATACGGATTCATGGAAGAAGCGAAATGCCCATTATGCAATGGCAACAGGTTAAAGAGAGAATCGTTGCATTACAGGATTGGGGATAAAAATATTGCTGAACTTGCAGCAATGGATATTGTTCATTTTAAAAAGTGGATAAATAGCGCTGATCAATTTCTTGATAAAAGAAAATTGAAAATCGCTTTTGAACTATTACATGAAATTTCAAAACGTACCGATTTTTTACTCAATGTGGGTCTTGATTACCTTTCTCTGAACAGATCTTCTAAATCATTGTCGGGTGGCGAATCGCAACGCATCCGACTGGCTACTCAAATCGGTTCACAACTTGTCGGAGTACTTTATATTCTTGATGAACCCAGTATAGGTCTTCATCAGCGTGACAACATACGTTTAATAAATGCACTGAAAGAACTTCGCGATATTGGTAATTCTGTAATAGTTGTAGAACACGATAAAGAAACTATACTTTCGGCCGACCATGTAATAGATATAGGACCAGGTGCAGGTATTAACGGTGGAAAAATTGTTGCACAAGGAAGTCCCGAAGAACTCAAGAATTGCAGTTCACTTACCTGTATGTACCTTTCCGGTAAAAAAGAAATACATATTCCTCAAACCAGGAGAAAAGACACGGGAAAAACACTTATTCTGAAAGGTGCAAAAGGTAATAATTTAAAAAGTGTAACTCTTGAAATCCCTCTCGGAAAATTTATTTGTATAACAGGAGTTTCAGGGAGTGGGAAATCATCGCTTATTAATGAAACACTCTATCCTGTTTTAAGTAATTATTTTTATAAATCATCCATTCGCCCTTTATCATTTGAAACTATTGATGGTCTAAAAAATATTGATAAAGTAATTGAGATCGACCAGTCGCCCATTGGTCGTACACCACGCTCCAATCCTGCAACATACATTGGTGTTTTTGATGAAATTCGAAAATTATTTGCACAAATACCCGAGTCGAAAATCAGAGGTTACCAGCCCGGACGTTTTTCATTTAATGTAAAGGGTGGGCGATGTGAAGAATGCCAGGGAGCAGGATTAAAAACCATAGAAATGAATTTCCTTCCCGATGTATATGTTGAATGCGATAAGTGTAATGGAAAACGATACAACAGGGAAACGCTTGAAATACGTTACAAAGGGAAATCAATTAATGATGTGCTTAATATGGATATCAGCCAGGCACTGGAATTTTTTGAAAATATTCCTTCAATAGTACAGAAAATAAAAGCGATAAAAGATGTGGGATTGGGGTATATCACTTTTGGGCAACCTTCTACAACACTATCAGGAGGTGAAGCTCAACGCGTAAAACTTGCTGCTGAGCTTTCAAGAAAAGACACAGGAAAAACATTATATATTCTCGATGAACCAACAACAGGATTGCATTTTGAAGATGTACGCGTACTGCTAGATGTTCTGAATAAGTTGGTCGATAAAGGAAATACTGTAATTGTAATTGAGCATAATATGGAAGTTATAAAAGTTGCCGATCATATCATTGACCTTGGTCCTGAAGGCGGCGAAAGAGGTGGAACTATTGTTGCAACAGGAACACCTGAAGAAATTTCAAAAAATAAAAATAGTTTTACTGGTCAATTTTTAAAGGATGTACTTACTTATTGATATTGACAACCGACAAATACTTTTGTATATTTACAGCTTATATCTAACAAATAAAAACTTATGACAGACTACAAAATGAAGGATCCCGAATTCAGTGAAGAGAATAAAATAAGGGAAGCATTACATCAGAAAGATTGGGCAGAATTAAAATCATCCGATTCATGGCAAATATTTAAAATAATGGCTGAGTTTGTAGAAGGTTATGAAAAGCTTGCTATTATTGGCCCCTGTGTTTCAATCTTCGGATCAGCACGAACAAAAATTGATAATAAATATTATAAACTTGCACAGGAAATTGCATATAAAATTTCCAAATCAGGTTATGGAATAATTACTGGAGGTGGTCCCGGAGTTATGGAAGCAGCAAATAAAGGCGCTAAAATGGCCGGCGGAAAATCAGTAGGTTTAAATATAAATTTACCTTTTGAACAGGAACCCAACCAATATATTGATCATGATAAAATACTTACATTTTATTACTTTTTTGTTCGCAAAGTAATGTTCATGAAATATTCACAGGGTTTTATTATATTACCCGGAGGATTCGGAACTTTTGATGAAGGATTTGAAGCCATCACTTTGATACAAACAAAAAAAATTGCACGGTTTCCAATAGTTATGGTTGGTACAGATTATTGGAAAGGAATGATTGAATGGATAAATAAAAAAGTATTGGAAGAAGGATGCATCAGTCAAAAAGACCTCGACCTTTTCATATTGGTTGACACTGCTGATGAGGCAGTCAAACATATTGATGATTTTTACAAAAAATATTCTCTTACTCCTAATTTTTAAAATATTTTGTCAATTGTGAAAAAGTTTGTAACTTTACTCGTTTAATCGAAGAAAGTTTTTATCTCATAATAATAATTTATGCAGAAAAAATGTTTACTTTTTTTATTTGCTGTAATCCTGGCAGGGTTAACAACATTTGGGCAAACAACTGCTACTGCAGATTTTCAGGATACTTCTTATAATAAATATCGAATTCCATCAATAAATGCGGGAGTTGGTATCATGACATATTATGGTGATATCAGTTCTTTTAATGACGACATTACTCATGTAGGAAGGTTCAATAAAGCTTTTTATCTTTCTGCGGAACAACGCATCAATAAATTTTTCGGAATTTCACTCAATGCTTTAAAAGGAACACTATCTGAAACAGATAACAGGCCGAACAGGCATTTAAATTTTTACACCGACGTTCTGCAAGGCGGATTAAATGCGACTCTTCACATCGACAATGATTTTATTATTAGCAAACGCTCAAGGTTTTCATGTTTCTTTACCGGTGGCATTGGCATGATAAAATTTGAACCTTATGGCGATTTTCGCGACAAAAATAACAACTTATATTATTACTGGGATGATGGCACAATAAGAGATCAGGCTTTCGACTGGCAATATCCTCAAAATGGAGATACACTATACCGCGATTATGATTTTGAAACAAAACTCGACACAGCAAATAAATATTCTGATAAAGCAATTACTCTTTCATTAGGCGGTGGAATCAATTTTAAATTCTCTGATCGACTTGAAGCAAATATTTCTTCAATTTATTATTTCACCAATACTGACGCTATTGATTATAAAACCAATTCCGATAAATTCAAATTTCTCTCTTCTACCAATGATGGGTACCTATATACTTTTGTTTCTCTTCAATATAATTTAGGCGGAAAATCAGTATCCAATGGCGGTAATAAATATTATAAAGGAATTGATTTTAAAAAAATTGATAAGACTGATTCCGATAATGATAAAGTTAAAGATTACGATGATGAATGCCCTGATACTCCTACAGGTGTTAAAGTTGATATTCATGGCTGTCCTTTTGATGATGATAAAGACGGGGTTCCAAATTATTTGGACAAAGAATCAAATACTCCATTAGGAGTAATTGTTGATGAAGAAGGCGTAACTGTTTTAGCAAAAACTTTTGAAGATAAATATGTAACAGATTCACTAATAATGTCAGGAGCTTTGGTTTATGACAGAGATTCCACTTTAACAAAATCGGATATTAGTGATAGCATCTATCAAGTTCTTCTATCACCACAAGCCAGAATAGCAGATAACAGTGTAAATTTCCAAATTAAAAAGAATTATCAAAGCAATAATGGAAATAATCCTACTTACAATACAAATGTAGTTGTAAATGTTAAAGATAAACCTAATCAAATTGGTGGTGTAACATACAAAGTTCAAATTGGGTCATCTTCAAGTTCTGATTTAAAACCATTCTTTGAGACAAATTATAACATTACAGAAGCTATTAATGTTGAAACATATCAAGGCGCATATAAATATTCTGTTGGTTCGTTCAATTCTTATGCTGCAGCAAGACAACATGCCAATTCGATTAGAGCTAAAACAAATTTAAGTGCATTTGTTATAGCATTTAAAGATGGTGCACGCATACCTGTTTCTGATGCAAAAGTTATTACAGGCGAATAAAAAATATTACTATTATAACCAAAGCCCTGCAAAGGGCTTTTTTTATTTCTAATTATAATAACAAAAATGAAACTTAAAATTCCTATCGAAATTATTGAGCTTGAACCTGAAAGTTTTCACCTTTTTATTGAAGGTCATATTAATGGAAAGCCAGCAAATATGCTTGTTGACACAGGTGCATCAAAAACAGTTTTTGATTTGAACAGAATTTCAAATTTTATAAACAAACGGAAAAAAAAATTTGAATCTTTTGAAAAAACAACAACCGGCTTAGGCACCAACTCAATGGAAAGCCATTTTACCAATTTTAAAAAATTTAATATTAAGAAATTGGCTTTTGTTGATTTTAAAGCAATTTTGCTTGACATGACTCATGTAAATCAATCTTATGAAATGCTAAAAATGAAACCTATTGATGGGGTTTTAGGCAGCGATCTGCTTATGAAATATAAATCGGTGATTGATTATAAGAAACATATTATCTCTTTTGAATATTAATCAAATTAAGTATTTTAGATTTAATATCTGAATTTTCAAAAATACCTGTAAAGTTTTCACATCCCTGCCCTATTGTCCAAATCCCTACGGGTAGCCCTGAGTGTTCATTAGTGGTCCATCCTATCTGTGCATCATAATTATATTTTGCAACAGTAACGCTGTCTGAAAATATTAAGGATTTTTTCTGCAATGTAAGTTTATTCGGGTAACATCGATAACTATTTATTGAAGAACTATTCGAATCATCAAATCCACGACCTAATGTAAGACCACCGGTTTCATGATCAGCAGTAACAATGATTAAAGTATTTTCAGGATTTTTCAAATAAAACCCGTATGCTTTTTTAACAGCATCGTTAAAAGCAATAACTTCACCAACAGCTGTAGCAGCATCATTATCATGACATGCCCAGTCAATTTTACCGCCTTCAACCATGATAAAAAAACCGGTATCATTTTTTAAACTATTGATGGCTGTTTCAGTGTAAACCGAGAGTTTATCTTCATATCCGGGAAAATCAATCACGTTAGGCAATGCATTTTTTTCATCGCTATATACATTCTTTAAATTTATTTGTTTATTTCTTATCAGTGTATCTATAATGATCACTGGCAACACAGTATTTTTATTTTTATCAAGCAACGAAGTGTTCAGTAAGAGGTTATATTTATTTTCTTTTAGTTTCAACAAAACCTGTTCAAAGTTTTTATAAATTCTTTTTGAAGTATCGGCATTTCCCAGCATAAAACCACCACCAGCAAAAAAATCAAAATGACTTTTAATTAATTCATTTGTGAGGTTATCATAATTTTTCCGAGTAGGTTCATGCCCAAAAAATGCTGCAGGAGTAGCATGATTTAGAGGAACGCTTGTGAGAATTCCTATTTTAAATTTTTGTTTCTTTAAATATTCTGCAATACTTTCAAACGATTTATATTTCGACATTCCAATCATCCCGTAATTTGTTTTTTCACCACAGGCAATTGCAGTACCGGCAGCACCCGAATCTGTTATTCTGAAGGTATCAAGACAATCGGTTTTTGTTAATCCAAATTTCCATGAATTATCTAAAAATATTAATTTTTCATCTTTAAAATATTCTAAATATTTTTCTGTTAGAAAAACCTGGTTCAATCCCATGCCATCACCAATAAAAACAAAAATGTACTTAGGCGGAATACCTGAAAAAGCTGTCTTAAAAAATAGAGCCGAAATGAATAGAGAAACAAAAAATATTTTTTTCATCAGTAAAAAATTATAATTTTTATAAAATCTGAATATTATCAGTAATAACTTTTTTGTTACCAGTTCCCATCCATGATATCCATTGTTACGCAACACTTGCTTGCTCGTGAATATCAATCCTAAAGTAAACCCTATATTGAAATCCTTTTTGAATTTATTTATCATGATTGGTGCATGTTTTCGTTCGCATGGATATTTCATATCATATTATACTCGTTCTTATCAAGAATGCGAAAACAAATTTGATTAGAACAAGTTATGTCGATAGGAACAAAATAAGAAAAATGCAAATCTTTTCCGTATCGGTATAAAATATTCTAAGCAAAAATATACTTTTTTAATCTCATTAAAACTTAAATATTAGTAATTTTACATCAATATTGATTCCTGTTCAATATTTAACAGAAATAATAAATAATGTTGAATAAAGACAAAATTTTTAATAGTAAATTTTTCAATTATACTTTTGTTGCAAAAAGATTCATATCAAAATAAAAAAACTGAAAACTCAAACAATATCTTAATATCTAAATATCATTTTATATGTTAAAAGGCGCGTATACATTACTCATCACTCCATTCAAAAAAGATCTTTCATTAGATGAAGAAGGATTGAAAAGACTTGTTGAAATGCAAGTGGAATCAGGCATTCACGGAATAGCTCCATTAGGAGTTACCGGTGAAAATACGATGATGACAGATAACGAAATTTATAAAGTTGTTGAAATAATTGCTAAACATGCAAAAGGAAAAGCAAAAATAGTTCCCGATGCATGCAGCACCAGTCTTTGGGAAGCGAAGGAACGTGTACAACGGTTCATTGATTTGGGAGCTGATTATATTTCGGTATTTACACCTTATTTTGTTTTACCTAAACAAGAAGGATTGATCGACTTTTACGAAAAACTTGCCGATTTTTCTAAAGTTCCCATTGTTCTTCATAATGCGCCCGAACGTACCGGTGTAGATCTATTACCAGAAACCACAGGACATCTTTCTAAACACCCCAATATTAGTGGCATTAAAGATGGCAATAAAAAGCTCGACCATCTTGCAAAAATTTTATACCTCACAAAAGACCAGGATTTTGATGTATTTACAGGAAAAGATACAACCGCTTATCCACTGATTTCGTTTGGTGGAGCCGGAACTTTTACTGTTGCCGGAAATGCAATTCCAAAAGTAATGAAAGAATTAACAGAGGCAGCTCTTTCAGGTAACATGAAGAAAGCAGAACAAATGCATTTTGAATATTACGAATTATTTGAAGCATTCCGTTTTGAATCGAACCCAATGGCTGCAAAAATGGCGCTGAACCTTATGGGGCTTCCTGCCGGCGGTCATCGCTCGCCACTTACACCTCTCAGCGAAGGAAAAACAAAAATTTTAAAATCGCTGATGATACAAAAAGGTTTGATAAAAGAATAAAATAGTTTAAAATTCAAAGTTTGATGTTTAATTTTTAAATCTATTGAACTGTGTGTTTAATAAATATATATTATGAATAAAATTACTTTACGTTCACCTGCAACTAGTGCCAATGTCGGACCAGGCTATGATATTTTTGCAATGGCATTAAAAGAACCTTATGATGAAATAACCATCTCGTTAAATGATTCAGGGAAAATTGAAATCTGCATTAGCGGAGAGCATGGCAATATTCCTACAAATGTAGAAGATAATACCGCAGGGCTTGCAACTCTGGAGCTTTTCAAGAGAAAAAAAATACAGCAGGGAGTTACCATTGAAATAAATAAAAAAATGCCAAGTGGTGGCGGTCTTGGAACTACAGGAGCTTCGGCATCAGCAGCAATTGTAGGACTTAACAAACTTCTTAACCTTAACCTTTCATTCAACGAACTGATTGATATAGCGCGTATGGGCGAAGTTGCATCAGGTGGTTCGCCACATGCCGATAATGTTGCCGCTTCAATTATGGGAGGATTTGTGCTGGTAAAAAGTTACCATCCGATTGATGTCCTAAAACTTGATATTCCTGAGTTTCCTATTGTTCTTGCAGCTATTCGTAAAAGTCAGCGTACAACCCGAGGATTCATTACTTATGAGATCGGACAGGAAAAGTTAAAAGAGCAGATGGCCCGCTGTTCGCGCGTGATTCATGCACTTCACACAAAAGACATTGCCGAATTTGGTAGTGCAATTAATGTTGACCATATTGCCGAACCCGTTCGTGGTGCTGCTATTCCCGAATATTTAGATGCAAAGAAAAAAGCTTTGGAAGCCGGTGCATTTGGTTGTACAATAAGTGGAGGTGGTTCATCAATAATTGCTTTTTGCAGTTTAGAAAAACAAAAAGAAATTGCAGAAATATTTGAAAAAAGTTTTTCACCTAATCCACATTACGTAAAAACAATTTGTTCTTTTACCAGTAACACAGGCGTTCACGAAATTTAAAAATAATCTGAATCTTAATTATTTTTTTCTTTAAAAATATTTTACACCTAAATATCTAAGTGTATCTTTGTGCTTTAAGTGTCTTAGTTGAATAATTGATATTCTTTTTTTACCACTTAGACACTGAGTACACTAAGAATCATTAAGAAACATTTCTGATATGAAAAATAATCTCAACGAAAAAATTATACTTGTTACGGGTTCTTCCCGTGGAATAGGCAAAGCGATAGCAATGATACTTGCACAAGCAGGAGCAAAAATCATTGTTCACTATTCAAAAAACGCTGTTGCTGCTGAAGAAACATTGAAGCAATTAGGCGAAAATGGATTGTATACAGTTAAAGCAGACTTAAGCAAAGAAGATGAAATAATTGCGATGGTCAAATTAATTGAAAGTAAAACAGGAAAAATTGATGTGCTGGTTAACAATGCAGCCTGGCATTCCAATATGAAACCATTGGAAAATAATTTTGACACATGGTTTACCGACTGGAAAGGCACAATAGCATCAAACCTCAACGGCACAGCTTGCTTATCATACCTTGCCTCCAAATTAATGTTGAAAAATAGTGGCGGAAGAATCATAAACATTTCATCTCGCGGCGCATTCCGCGGCGAACCTGAATCATGGGCTTATGGAGCTAGCAAAGCCGGATTGAATTCACTTGGTCAATCAATGGCAAAAGCATTAGCACCACAAAAAATATTCGTGTTCACTATTGCACCCGGATTTGTTTCAACTGAGATGTCCCAAAAAATTCTTAACAGCCCTCAGGGTGATGAAATCCGCAACCAGAGCCCATTTGGCAGAGTTGCTCTTCCTGGAGAAATAGCAAAGATAGTTTTATTCTTTGCGGGCGAAGCTCCTGAATTCATGACAGGATGTATCGTTGATATCAACGGTGCGTCTTACCTCAGGACATAAATTTTTCTTTTACATATTCTGCAATCTGAACAGCGTTGGTAGCCGCGCCTTTCCGAAGGTTATCGGCTACTACCCACATATTCCATGCATAATCATTGAATAGATCTTTTCTGATTCGGCTTACAAAAACTTCATCTTTTTCCTGAGCTTCAAGTGCAGTGGTATATTCTTCATTATTGGTTTTAAGAATCAATCCTGCTGCATCCTTTAATGCTGCAATAATTTTTTCTTTACTTACCTTTTTTTCTAACTCCACATAAACAGATTCAGAATGACCGCCTCTAACTGCAACACGGGCAGCAGTGGCACTTACGGAAATATTATTATCATTAAATATTTTTCTTGTTTCATTTACCAATTTCATTTCTTCTTTTGTGTAATCGTTATCGGTAAATACATCGCATTGCGGAATGCAATTCAAATCAATCTGACGGGCATAAAATTTACTACTATCATCTCCAACTCTTTCTTTTTCAAGTTGAGTAATACCTTTAATCCCGCTTCCAGTAACTGATTGGTAAGTTGAAACAATAATTTTTTTAATTCCAAAATTTCTATATAATGGCGCTAAGGCAACAAGCATCTGTATTGTAGAGCAATTCGGATTGGCAATAATTCTGTTTTCTTTTTTTAATGAATCGATATTCACTTCAGGCACGATAAGCGGAATAACAGGATTCATACGCCATGCCGAAGAATTATCAATTACATAACAACCTGCTGCTGCAAACTTTTCAGCCCAATTCAACGACACATCGCTACCTGCAGAAAACAAAACAATATGTGGTTTTTCATCGAGTGCTTGTTGAATTGAACATACCTTAACTTTTTTATTATTATAATAAATTTCTTTCCCTGCTGATTTTTCAGATGCTGCGGGAATTAACACATCAACCGGAAATTTTTTTTCTTCCAGAACTTTTATCATCACAGAGCCAACTAATCCTGTTGCTCCTACTACTGCTACTTTCATAATTTATTTATTTTATTTCGTGAATATCATATGGTGTTTCCTGGTAAACATAATAGTTCAACCAGTTTGAAAAAAGTAAGTTAGCATGACTACGCCAGTTTACTATCGGATAATTATTTTCATTATTACCCGGAAAATAATTTAATGGTTTTTCAATTTTCAATCCTTTATTTTTATCGCGTAAATATTCGGCCTTTAAAGTCAGCGCGTCGTATTCCGAATGACCGGTAACAAATATTCTTCTTCTATTTACTGCTGTTGCTAAATATACGCCGGCTTCAGGCGACTCAGCAAGCAATTGTAAATCTTTTACTTTTAAAATATCTTCTTTTTTTACTGTTGTATGCCTGCTGTGTGGGGCAGTGAAAACATCATCAAATCCTCTAACAATAGGAGGTTTATTATTTAATAATTTATGTTCAAAAACCCCAAAAACCTTTTTCGGCAACAAGCATTTTTCTATTCCGTAATAATAATAAAGCGCAGCCTGTGCAGCCCAGCAAATATAGAAAGTACTGGTAACATTTGTTTTTGCCCATTCAAAAATTTCAGTAATTTCTTTCCAGTATAAAACATTTTCAAATGCTTCCTGTTCAACAGGCGCACCGGTTACAATCATTCCATCATATTTTTTATTTTTTACATTTGAAAATGTATTGTAAAAATTTTTCAGATGCGATTCGGCTGTATTCTTCGGTTTGTAAGTTCCGGTCATCAGCAAATCGATTTCAACCTGTAATGGAGTGTTTGACAACAAGCGCATCAGTTGTGTTTCCGTATCGATCTTCAACGGCATTAAATTTACAATCGCAATGTTAAGCGGTCGGATATCCTGATGTGACGCCTTCCTCCTGCCTATTACAAAAATATTTTCATTTTGTAAAATATCTTTAGCAGGTAACCTGTCGGG
The DNA here is from genome assembly GCA_035353855.1 of Bacteroidales bacterium. NCBI lineage: Bacteria > Pseudomonadati > Bacteroidota > Bacteroidia > Bacteroidales > Bacteroidales bacterium. The sequence continues at coordinate 25,356 of DAOQAK010000024.1, forward strand.
AATATTTATTGGCATAACTTATATACTTTTAAAAGCGTTTTCAAAATCTGCAATAATATCATTAATATGCTCAAGGCCAACTGAAACGCGCAAAAGCGTTGGTGAAATTCCGGAAGCATTTAACTCTTCATCCGATAACTGCTGATGTGTTGTAGCTGCAGGAAGAATAATTAATGTTTTCGCATCGCCTACATTGGCAAGGTGACTAACAAGCTTTAAACTATTCACAAACTTCACTGCGTTATTTTTATCTCCTTTGATGACAAACGTCAATACCCCGCCAAATCCGTTATTCAGATATTTTATTGCTCTTTCGTGCGATGAACTATTTAGTAAGCCGGGATAATTTACTTTCTCAACCAAAGGATTACTTTGCAGCCACCCTGCAAGTTTCAACGCATTTTCACAATGACGTTTCATGCGGAATGAAAGCGTTTCCAATCCTTGTAACAGAAGAAATGAATTGAATGGACTTAAAGCCGGACCGAAATCACGCAAGCCTTCTAACCGTGCGCGTAGAATGAATGCAATATTTCCCGAAGGACTTCCGATTCCGAATTCTTTCGAAAAAACAATTCCGTGATAACCTTCTGAAGGTTCTGAAAATTGCAGGAATTTTCCATTGCCCCAATTATAATTTCCGCCATCCACAATTACACCGCCAATACTGTTGCCATGACCACCAATCCATTTTGTTGCCGATTCTACAACAATGTTTGCGCCTTGCTCAATAGGTCGGCATAAATAACCGCCACCGGCAAAAGTATTATCCACAATCAATGGCAAATCGTATTTTTCAGCTAACTTTTTGAATGCATCGAAATCGGGAATGCCTAAAACCGGGTTACTAATGGTTTCGAGGTAAATTGCTTTTGTATTTTTATCAATAAGTTTTTCAAATTCTTCGGTATTATCATTCTTTGCAAATCTTGCTTCTATTCCTAATCTTTTAAAAGATACTTTAAACTGATTATATGTTCCGCCATACAAATAAGGAGTAGAAACAAAATTATCACTAGTTTGTAAAATATTATTTAAAGCGATGAACTGCGCTGCATGTCCCGATGCAACTGCTAACGCACCAACTCCACCTTCGAGAGCAGCCATGCGTTTTTCAAAAACATCGGTTGTTGGATTCATGATGCGGGTATAAATATTTCCCGGTTCTTTCAATGCAAATAAATTTGCACCGTGTTCAGCATCCCTGAACAGATAAGATGTTGTTTGATATATAGGCACCGACCTTGATAATGTAGTTTGTTCTACATCTTGCCCCGCATGTATTTGCAAAGTATCGAAATGATATTTATTTTTCATGGCAGTTTTATTTATCTTAAACAGGCAACTACTAGTATTAAGTTAATTTTGAAACGGTAGTCATCCTGAGTTCATCGAAGGATGACTTGCTTACAGAATATTCACATTTCGATAAACTCAATATGACATTCTGTAACATATTAAGCTTAACTAAACATTAGTATATTTTTTTTAAGGTTCAATTTTCTATTGTTGAAAAATTCCTTGTGAATCGCTTTTATAGCCTTATCTCTGTCGTTTTGTTCAACAATAAAATAAGTTACAACATCCGATGCCCCGAAATTTATTGTTTCAATATTTATTCCTGCTTTAGCAACAGCGCTGAACAAACGTGCAGCAATACCAAGCTTTTCCATCATACCACAACCTACTACAGCAATCGTAGAAAGTCCTTTTTTCATAATTGAAGAGTTTACTCCACTTAATGGTAAATCTTTTATGATGCTATATGCTCTTTCCACGTCTGATGCGGCAAAGAAAAGATTGATATGAGTATGCGTATTAAAAACAAGTTTGATATTAATTTTTTCTGCTTCCAGTTTTCTTGTAATGATAGCCATCAAACCCGCTTTGATTCCAACTCCCGGACCACTGAAACGAATTACGCAAAAGTCGTCGCTGTATGTTACACTTTTTATTACTTCATCGCTCACATCTTCTCTTTCTCCAATAATAGTAAGCGGAGTAATTTTCGTATCAATTTTATTAATGTTGAAAATACGAATCGGAATATTTTTATCAAGCAAAGGCTCAACAGTTCTGGGGTGAAGAATTTTTGCACCGAAATAAGCCAACTCAGCAGCTTCGCCATAGAATAAGCGCGGAATTGTAACTGCATCAGCTACAAGTTTTGGGTCGGCACTTTGAAAACCATCAACATCTTTCCATATATCTAACGATTCAGCATCAATACATGCAGCAATTGCAGCAGCCGAATAATCGCTTCCTCCACGACCGAAAATTGTTTTTCTTCCTTCTTTTGATATTCCGTAAAAACCGGGAATAATAAAAACTTTATCAGCCGAAAGCCTTTCTCCTACTATTTTTCGTGATGCATTAAAATCAACAGAAGCATTACCATATTCCCCATCGGTAATGAGTTGCAGATCTTCAGGCAATACCTCTTCACACTGCAATCCTTCATTACGAATAATTGCCGTTATGATAAGAGCGCTTAATTTTTCACCATAACTCAATACTGCATCTTCAATAAATTCAGGTATTTCACCTAAATAATTTATTCCAAGTAATTGTCGTCTCAGTTCATTCAGCCTGATATCAAGTTGTTCAAGCACTTCGGTTTTATTTTTTTCCTCTTTGATATAATGATTGATGATATTTTCTTTCATCTCGGCAAGAAAATCGGTAAAAAGAAGAATATTTTTTTCATCATCCTTTGCTTTATTTATTATCTCAATAAGTTTGTTTGTAATTCCGTAAAACGCTGAAACTACTATTGCCAGCGGACGGTTGTAAAATTTTATTACATCCAGAAGTTTTTGAATGTCGCCTGTTTCTTTAAGGTTTGAGCCACCAAATTTTACTACAATTTTTTTCATTTGTTACTTTTTATTAAAATTTTAAAAACTAAAATTTTTATATTTTTTTCTTTTTCATCTGCATATTCTTTCACCATCCGGATATTATTTTCCGATTGAAATACGCAGGTTACCAAAAAAGGAAAATGATTTCCAGTTTCAGTTTTATTAAATTATGGTTTTTATATTTTTCATTATTTATGTTTAAATTATAATTCCCTTTCGGGTCAGGTATTAGCACCTTTCGGACTTTCCGGAGGTTGCTAGAGTATCATTGAGCCTGATCTCTCCACTCTTCTTTATAAATCAAACATTTCTTCGTAGAAAGGAATATTTGAAATGCACTGCAAAAATACATATTTTTTTAATCACAAATATCTTTTAGTGAAATTTTTCTATGATTTTTTAAAACTCAATTTCAACCTGGTTCCTGTAAATATCTTCCATCGTTTCTCTTTTACGAATTAAATATTCTTTGCCCTGAAAAATCAATACTTCTGCAGGACGAAAACGCGAATTATAATTCGAAGCCATTGAAAAGCAGTAAGCACCTGCATTTCGCATAGCAAGAATATCGCCTTCCGCTATTTCATTTATTTTCCGGTTCCATCCAAAGGTATCGGTTTCGCAGATATAACCTACCACTGTGTAAATTCTTTGTTTTCCTATAGGATTTGAAATGTTAATAATATCGTGATAGGAATTATAAAACATTGGGCGTATCAAATGATTGAAACCTGTATCAATTCCGGCAAACACGGTCGAAGTAGTTTGTTTAATTACATTTACTCTTGCAAAAAAATAACCTGCTTCACTAACCAGGAATTTTCCGGGTTCAAAAACTAATTCTAAATTTCTTCCGTACTCGTTACAAAATGCATTGAATTTTTCGGAAATCATATTTCCCAGTAATTCAATTTCTGTGTATAGATCGCTTGGTTTGTAAGGAACTTTGAAACCGCTACCCAAATCAATGTAATCAAGTGCTTCAAATTTTTTAGCCACATCTAAAATAATATCCACACCTTGTGCAAACACTTCAATGTCGAGAATATCAGAGCCGGTATGCATATGAAGCCCTTCAACACGAAGACCTGTTGTTTCAATAATTCTTTTTGCATGAGGAATCTGGTAAATGGAAATTCCAAATTTTGAATCGACATGACCTACCGATATTTTTTTGTTTCCGCCTGCCATGATATGCGGATTAATTCGCAGGCATACCGGTACATTCGGGAACTCATGACCAAATTGTTCAAGCACCGATAGATTATCAATATTTATTCTAACCCCAGCATCAATAGCCATTTTGATTTCTTCCATCGAAACGCAATTCGGTGTATAAATTATATCTTTGGGTTCAAATCCTGCTTTTAATCCAGCCCAAACTTCCTGTATCGACACAGTATCCAAACCGGTTCCTGCCATCATGAAAAGACGGAGAACATTAATGTTCGATAACGCTTTGCATGCATAGCAAATTTTTAAACGCTCGATCTGAAAGGCGTTTCTTAATTTTTTTAATTGCGTAAGCATTATATCTCCATCGTAAACATACAATGGAAGACCATATCTTTCGCATAATTCCGATACCGGGAAACTACCTAACCGGTATTCATTTTCTGAATTTAAAATCATATTATAAATTTTTATGCAAAAATATTTTTAGAAAATGATTCCAAAAAATAATTATACATATTAAACTTATTTTTAACTTTGTGTTAAATATTTAACAATATCATATGCAAACGATATCCGAATGTGTAAACAGGATCATAACCCGAAAGCCCTTTGTTGCAGAGGCTTTACAGAAAGGGTTGATCAATATATCATCGCTGGCACGAAACATTATTCCTGAAATTGAAGAACAATTAAAAAAGAAAGTTCAGCCGGGAGCAGTGGTTATGGCGCTTCAGCGTTATTCGCAGGAAAAGGAAATTGTAATATCAAATAAACTGAAATCATGCCTTAACAATATCAGCGATGTTTTTGTACGTTCTGGATTATCAGAATTTACTTATAAAAATTCAGATGATTTATTTAACCGTTATGTTTCATTTGTAAAAAAGATATCTTTAGGCAATGATGTCTTCTTCACCTTTGTTCATGGGGTTTTTGAAACAAATTATGTTATCAGTAATTCATTAAGCAAAATTTTCCGCGATGCTTTTAAAAACGAAAGTCAGGTTGCATATGAAACCGAACTTTCATCAATAACAGTAAGGTTGCCAAAAATAAATGTTCAGACACAAGGTCTGTACTACTACATTTTGCAAGGTATAGCATGGGAAGGAATAAACATCATCAACATGATCTCTACCTCCAATGAATTTACAATTATTGTAAAAGATGCTGATGTGGAAAAAGCATTCAGCGTTATTAAAAACCTGAAAGAAAAGAAACCGGGGAAATAATTTTATTTCATATTAATGATATCAGAAATCAATATTGAAGATTATTTAAAGTCATTTGCTGAAATACCTCTAATCGATGTGCGTTCGCCATCGGAATTTTTAAAAGGTCATATTCAAAATGCTAACAGTATTCCTTTGTTTTCGGATGAAGAAAGAGCACATGTAGGAACAGTGTTTATCAAACAATCGAAAGAGAAAGCCATAAAGTTAGGCTATGAATATGTTAATCCGAAATTAGAATATTTTATTTCCAAATCTCGAGAAGTTGCTCCACAAAATAAAGCAATTGTTCATTGCTGGCGTGGCGGAATGAGAAGCATGACCTTTGCTGAACACCTCGAAAAGAATGGCTTTTCAGAAGTATATGTATTAAAAGGCGGTTATAAAGCTTTTCGAAAATATGTTCTCGATTCTTTTAAAAGAAACGCCAGGTTGTGCGTTATTGGAGGTTTTACAGGCAGCGGTAAAACAGAAATTTTAAAATTATTAAAAGAAGATGGAATGCAGGTAATCGATTTGGAAAAGCTGGCAAACCACAAAGGCTCTGTTTTTGGAGGTATTGACAAAGGCACTCAACCCACAACCGAACAATTTGAAAATAATCTATTCATGGAATGGAATAAAATGGATTTCTTAAAACCAATTTGCTTTGAAGATGAAAGTAAGAGCATTGGTTCTGTAACCATTCCTTTTGAAATATATAAAATGTTAATTGAAGAACCTGTTGTTTTTCTTGAAATTCCCAAAGAAGAACGTGCAAAATTCCTGGTGAAAGAATATGCAGGTTGTAATAAAACTGCACTGGCTGCTGCCATTCAGAAAATTTCAAAAAGATTGGGTGATATGAATACACACAAAGCCCTTGATTGGCTTGAGAAAGAAAATTTTTACGAAGTTGCTCTTCTTGCGCTCAACTATTATGACAAATCTTATAAGGAAGTTTTATTACACAGAAATCCAAAGATGGTTCATACCATAAAGCTGAAGAATACTGACCATTGTGAAAATGCAAGAATCCTAAAAGAATTTATTGAAAAAGAAATTTAACCGCAAAGTGCGCAAAGCATAATTAAAACGCAAAGAAAAATTCTGATGAAAATATTTCTAACAATTTTTCTTTCTTTACTTAAAACTTAAATTCTTATTTTCACAATAAGCCTGAAGGGCTTAAATATTATTCAACTACTTCAGAGTTGTATATTTCTTAGTGTTTTTTACCGCAGGTTGCGCCTGCGGTTATTTATATTAATCCCTTTCAGGGATATTTATTTATTTTTTCAATCCTTCAATCTGCTCTTCCAAAACTTTAATCTTTGCTTCAGCATCGGATTGTTTTTTGCGCTCTGCGTCTACAACATGGCTTGCTGCGTTGTTTACAAAATTTACATTACTGAGTTTTTTCATTACACTTTGTAAAAATCCTTTAGTGTAATTCAATTCTTCTGTAAGTTTTTTTATTTCTTCTTCCACATTGAAATTGCTGCTTACCGGAATATAAAATTCGGTATTCCTTACAACGAAAGTAAAAGCGCCTTCAACCTTTTCATCAACATAATCAAGCATTTCAAGATTACATAATTTGCAAACCAATGTATCGAAAGTTAAATCGGGTTGTTCGCTGTAATTTTTCTTTATGGAAAGTTTTATTTTTTCTTTATTCGGAATATTCTTCTGTGCCCTTATATTCCTTACTTCCATAATAACATCGCGGGCAACATCAAATTTTCTTATTATTTCATTATTGATTTTTCCAGCTAATGGAAGCAATGCATTAAAAATGCAATCGCTATCTTCCCTTTCTCCAACCAGGTGCCATAACTCTTCTGTAATGAAAGGCATGAAAGGATGCAATAGCTTCAATAATTTTTCAAAAATTTCTATTGTTGAATTTAATGTAGTTTTATCTATTGGCTTCTGGTAGTCGGGTTTAATCATCTCAAGATACCATGAACAAAAGTCGTCCCAAACTAATTTGTATACGCTCATCAAAGCTTCAGAAACCCTGTATTTATCGAAGTGATCGTTGATGGCTTCTATTTCCTCATTCAGTTTTGCTTCGAACCATTTTATTGCAACCTTTGAAGAATCGGGCTGTTCGAGCTTTTCATCAACATCCCAGCCTTTAATTAAACGAAATGCATTCCATATTTTATTACAGAAATTCCTACCCTGCTCGCACAAACTTTCATCGAATAACAAGTCATTTCCCGCAGGTGAACAAAATAACATTCCTGTACGAACGCCATCGGCACTATACCGTTCCATCAAATCCATGGGGTCAGGTGAATTACCTAGTGATTTCGACATTTTTCGTCCCTGCTTGTCGCGAACCATTCCGGTGAGGTAAACATTTTTAAAAGGAATATCTTTTCGGTATTCCAATCCAGCCATTATCATTCGCGCTACCCAAAAGAAAAGAATATCAGGGGCAGTGATCAAAACATTGGTCGGGTAATAATATTTTATATCCGCATTATCAGGTTTACTGATTCCATCAAAAACAGAAATAGGCCACAGCCATGATGAAAACCATGTGTCGAGCACATCTTCATCCTGTTTTATTTCATCAGGTTTATAATCGATATTGAATTTTTCTTTTGCTTTTTGCTTTGCTTCTTCTAAAGAAAGCGCAGCAACAATTTCTCCATTAGGCAGATAGAATGCAGGAATGCGATGCCCCCACCACAACTGTCGGGATATACACCAATCCTTTACATTTTCCATCCAATGCTTGTAAGTGTTTTTGAATTTTGCAGGATGAAATTTTATGGTATCGTCCATTACCACATCCAGTGCAGGTTTCGCCATTTCGCCCATTTTCAGAAACCATTGCATGGAAAGTTTAGGTTCAATGACTTCGTTAGTCCTTTCGGAATAACCAACATTATTTTTAATGTCTTCTGTCTTTACCAGCTGTTCTTTCTCTGAAAGCAATTCAACTATTTTCTTTCTTGCTTTAAAACGGTCAATGCCAACAAGTATTTCAGCATTTTCATTCAATGTTCCATTATCATTGAAAATATCGATGCTTGGTAATTTATGTTTTATTCCAAGATTGTAATCGTTGATATCGTGTGCCGGCGTAACTTTCAGCGCACCGGTTCCAAAATCGCGTTCAACATATTCATCGTAGATAATAGGAATACTGCGGCTAATCAAAGGAACCAATGCATGCTTGCCTTTGAAACTTTTATAACGTTCATCTTCCGGGTGAACGCAAATTGCTGTATCACCCAGGATTGTTTCGGGACGCGTGGTTGCAATAGTTATCCATTCATCTTTTGTTCCTTCAATTAAATAACGAACATAAAATAATTTTGAATTTACTTCTTTGTAATTTACTTCTTCATCGGAAACAGCTGTCAATGCTTTCGGGTCCCAGTTAACCATACGAACGCCGCGATAGATAAGTCCTTTATCAAACAAATCGATGAATACGCGCACTACCGATTCCGATAAAGTTTCATCCATAGTAAAACGGGTACGCTCCCAATCGCAGGATGCGCCCATTTTTTTCAGTTGCTCAATAATAATTCCTCCATGCTTGTGAGTCCATTCCCATGCATGTTCAAGGAATTTTTCGCGTGAAATATCTTTTTTGCTTATTCCTTCATCTTTCAGTTTATTCACTACTCTTGCTTCTGTAGCGATTGATGCATGGTCGGTCCCGGGAAGCCACAATGCATTCTTTCCCTGCATGCGGGCTCGACGAACAAAAATATCCTGGATGGTATTATTCAACATATGTCCCATGTGCAAAACACCGGTAACATTGGGCGGCGGGATTACTATACAATAAGGTTCACGTTCATCAGGAACGGAACGAAAAAATTTATTTTCATTCCAGTATTTATACCACTTATCCTCTACCCTTGAAGGGTCGTACTTTGTTGCAATTTCCATCACTTCAAATTCATTTTTTTGCAAATTTAAGAAAAAACAAACAGTGGAAAATTTCTTTTATCTTTGTGAAAAACCATTTGTATGCTCAACCCCAAATTATATACTCGCTTTCTCCCTGCTGAAAGGCTTACCCAGAAGCTTATTGAAAAATCGTACAAAGAGATTTTATCTTTAGAAAATATCAATGAAGTTCTTAATGCTATCTCATCGCTTACTGTTATTTTAAATAAAGAACGGCAGATCATTTTCGCTAATACGAAGATACAGGAAACATTAGGGTTTGAAAATATCAATCAGATATTGGGCTGCCGTCCGGGAGAAATGCTGGGCTGCAAATATTCGGACATAAATTCATGCGGATGTGGAACTACTGACGAATGCACAGTTTGCGGTGCTGCTAATGCAATAAAAGAATGCATTGAGAAAAAAATCACATCACAGAAAGAATGCAGGATTATCACTAAAAACCAGGAAAAACTTACCGCTTATAATTTCATTGTTACTGTTACTCCGTTAAAAATTAAATCATCTGAGTACTTAATCATGACTTTAACTGATATAAGCGATACCAAAAGAAAAGAGTGGTTAGAAAGTATTTTCTATCATGATATCATTAACATTGCCGGAAGTATAAATGGTGTTATCGAGTTAATGAAAATGAATGACGATAAGAGTAAGCAAAAGAAATATTTGCAAATGGCCGGTGTTGCTACAAAAAACCTGATTGACGAAATACTTTCACAACGTTCACTAAATGCCGCCGAAAAAGGTGACCTGCAATTAAACTACGAAAAAGCAGGTTCGCTTGAAGTAATCAATGAAGCAATTGCCATCATAGAAAATGCATCAGTTGCAAGAAATAAAAAAATTGCCGTTTCAAATAATTCAACAAATATTTCTTTCACTACAGATAATGCTTTATTGAAAAGAATATTAATTAACCTCATAAAAAATGCACTGGAAGCCTCATCTGATGGCGAAACTGTTACAATAGGCTGTTCGAAGGCTGATGATAAAATTACTTTTGAAGTTCATAATACAGGAAAAATTCCTGAGGAAATACAATACCAGATCTTCCAGCGTTCATTTTCTACAAAAAGCAAAACACGCGGACTTGGAACATACAGTGTAAAGTTACTCACAGAACGTTATCTGAAAGGCACTGCCAGCTTTACTTCAGAAGAAAAAAGAGGTACAACATTTAAAATTGTATTTCCAATACATGTAAATCCAATTGAAACGGAGTAATTACATAATCTTTATTTTATCTTCATCTGTGCTTTCAGTCTAATCTGAATGATAAAATATATTTTTATTAAATTTGTTAGCTATATATAATAATCAAGCTATGACAAAAATATACCTTTTAGTTTTAGTATTTATATTTTGTATTTCAAATTACAGTCAATCTCAACCCGGTATTCTTGATTGTGATTTTAATGCCGATGGAAAAATAACTACAGATATTAGCACTCACTTCGATTATGCATACGACGTAGCCATACAAGATGACGGAAAAATAATTGCTGCAGGATTAACATATAATGGTTCAAATGAAGATTTCCTTGTTATACGTTATACAACTGATGGCAATTACGACAACACCTTTGGAAACAATGGCATTGATACAATAGATTTTGGAGGTTTGATGGACGATGCAATGTCACTTGCCATTCAACCTGACGGAAAAATAATTGTAGCCGGATATTCATATAATACTTCATTTGAAACATACATATCCATTGTGCGATTGAAGTATGATGGTTCATTAGATCCAAGTTTCGGAAATAATGGAAAAATTAATGATAATTATAGCCTTTCCATTAATTCAATAAATTCAGTAATCATTCAACCTGATGGAAAAATCTTGGCAGGCGGAAGTTGCAATGGAGATTTCATAATAATCAGATATAAACCAGATGGAGCAATCGACAGTACTTTTGGTATCAATGGTTTTGCTATTACTGATTTTAATGTATCTTATGACATAATACAGAAAATTGCACTTCAAAATGATGGAAAAATAATTGCCAGTGGCATTAGTGATAATAATACAACTGATAATGATTTCGCTCTTGCCAGATATAATAATGATGGAACACTTGATACTACTTTTAGTATTGATGGATTATTAACTACAGCAATTGGTACATCACATGATTATGCTCGTGACATGGTACTTCAGCCTGATGGAAAAATTCTTGTCGGAGGAAAAGTTGTTCATGAAAATATCAGTCATTTTGGTTTAGCCAGGTATAACATAGATGGCTCCCTCGATCTTTCTTTTAATTCAAGTGGAAAAGTTTTTGTAAATGCGGGGAATTCGCCTGAGCTATGGGCTATTGCTTTGCAAAACGATGGGAAAATATTACTTGGAGGAAATTCCATTACAGTTACTGAAGATGATTTTACAATTGTGCGAGTTAATACACAAGGTAGTATTGACAGCACATTTGGCACTAATGGTATAGCATACGCTGATTTTAATCTTAGAAACGACAGGATTATGTCGATGGCAATTCAAAGTGATGGTCGTATTGTTGCAGTTGGCGACGTTATAATTAACACAACAGAAGATTTTGCCGTAGCAAGATTTATTTCCGATCCTGATTTTGGAATTATTGATTTCTCAAAAAACGAAAATGCAGCTTTAATATTCCCTAATCCCGTGAAGAAAGAAACCACTATTGAATACGAACTTCTAAATAACGAAATATTATCCATTGATTTATCTGACATGAATGGAAAGCTAATAAAAACTTTTATCACAAATGAAAGCCGGAACAAAGGAAAACATAAGGAAACGCTTAACTTTGATGAATCAATTAAAGCAGGAAATTATTTGCTTACTATAAAAAATAATTCACAAAAAATAAGTCTCAAAATTATAAAGGAATAAAATATGAAAACACATTTTCCATTTATCACACTTTTTTTAATACTCTTCTCAGTAAATAGTTTTTCTCAACCGGGCATCCTTGACTGTGATTTTAATTCCGATGGAAAAATAATTACTGATTTTGGAACAGATAACGATGCGGCTAGTTCAATTGCCGTTCAAACGGATGGTAAAATAATAATCGCTGGTACAACTATAGAACCGATAACTCTTGACAATCTTCTTATAACCCGTTATACCCCTGATGGAAATATTGATCAAACATTTGCAACGAATGGGTTTGATACGCTGGGTTTCTCGGACGCAATGGATAGGCCTCATTCCGTTATTATTCAGCCTGATGAAAAAATTCTGATTGCAGGCAGTTCATATCTGTCAGGTAAAAGTTTTTATTTTGTTGTTAGATATAATGCCAATGGCAGCCTTGACAATAGCTTTGGTAATAACGGGAAACTTTTTTCCCAGATCGATGGAAAATTTACTTACGTAAGCTCTATAATGCTTGCTCCCGATGGAAAAATATTTTGTGGCGGTTCATGTGATACAGATCTGCTTCTTTTTAAATTACTATCTGATGGCAGTATAGATAATACTTTTGGCACAAATGGATATGTAACAACAGATATGAGTCCCGATGAAACTATTGTTAAAATTGCTATTCAATCTGACGGGAAAATATTGGCTGCAGCTCAGGTTGGAGGCTTCTCCACTAAATATGATTTTGGACTTCTTAGGTATAATTCAAATGGTACTCTTGATAGCACTTTTAGTTACGATGGAAAATTGTTTACTTCTTTTGGCCCTGATCATGATTACTGTAATGATATGTGCCTTGCACCCGACGGAAAAATATTTCTTGCAGGAACATCAAACACAAACCCTACTAATTCTTTTGCTTTGATAAAATATAATAGCAATGGCTCTATTGACCTTAGTTTTAATCAAAGTGGAAAAGTATTAATGCCTATCCGAAAATCTAGTATTTGTAATTCTGTTGAATTACAAGAAGATGGTAAAATACTGATTTCGGGTTACTCATTAGATGATTCAAATAATAGCGACTTTACTTTGGTAAGACTTAATATAAACGGTAGTATTGACAGTACTTTCGGAACAGATGGAATTGTATTAACAGATTTTGGAACTAATGTCGATTATTCAACCTGTATGGCTATTCAGCCTGATGGAAGAATCTTGCTTGGTGGTAAATCTGATTTAAATTTCTTTAATATTGTTGCTATTGCTCGATATATTTCTGGTCTCAATATTGGAATAATTGATTTTACTACAGATGCAAATTCTGTTTTCATTTATCCCAACCCTGTAAATAGTGAAACAGTTATAGAATACGAATTATTAAACGACGAAATATTATCTGTTGATTTATTCGATATGAATGGAAAGTTGATAAAAACTTTTATATCAAATGAAACCCGGAACAAAGGAAAACACAAGGAAACACTGAACTTTGATGAATCCATAAAAGCAGGAAATTATATTCTTTCATTAAAAAATAACTCTAATCACTTTGAAATAAAAATAATAAAATAAATAACAGAGTATAGTATTTAGGTATATGACAAAACATAGTTTATCGTCAATCATCGGAATGATTTTAATGCTTACATTATCATGTAAAAAAAATAATAATGATAATGATTTAAATAATTTTTCTTCAAATATAGCTCCAACAGTACCTACACTAACTACTACTAATGTTAGCTCTATTAAACTTTCAACAGTAAATGTGAGTGGAAAAATAATTTCAGATGGAGGTGCCCCTATCATAACAAGCGGCATTTGCTGGGATATAAATGATTCACCAACTATAAATGATTACAAAACAACAAATGGAACATTAAGTGGAAGTTTTACAAATCTTATTTCAGGATTATCACCAAATACCTTCTACTTCATGCGAGCATATGCCACTAACAATATAGGTACAGGATATTCAAACCAATTATTTGTTAAGACTTGTAACGATTCCATATCTGATGTTGATGGCAATATTTATTATACAATAATTATTGGCACACAGGAATGGATGATAGAGAATCTTAAAACTACGAAATATAGAAATGGGAATTCAATACCTTTAGTAATTGATAAAAACGACCTTTGGGATAATCTTACAACTGGCGCATACTGTAATAAAAACAACAGTATCAACGATGCAATGATATATGGTAAATTATATAACTGGTATGCTGTTACAGATAGTCGTTGTATTGCTCCTCTTGGATGGCATGTGCCAAGTGATGCAGAATGGAACATTTTAGTAGAATATTTAGGAGGTAGTAATATTGCTGGAGGTAGGTTGAAAGAAGCATCTACAGCTCATTGGGTTTTTCCTAATACAGGCGCAGATAACTATAGCGGATTCATGGGACTACCCAGTGGTAGTCGACCTGACGGAGGCGAATTAAGCAGTATCGGATATTCTACATTTTGGTGGTCTACTTCTGATTCTTGTGCTACTCTTGCATGGAATAGACATATTGATACACATAATGCTTATATTGAAAAATGTTATGCTTATAAAGGTAAAGTTGGTTTTTCAGTGAGATGTATTAAAGATTAACAAAATATACTGATAAAAAAAGTAAAAACATGTTATCTCTAAAAAACTTTCAAAAAAGTTTTTCTCTTTTCAAAAGATAAGGAAGTAAAATATTCCGGAAACCTTCATCCACATCAGCTTCTACAAAGTCGATATAATTTTGTCCGCATTTCAGTTTTATTAAATCTTTGTATTCTGCCATCGCTTTGCGGTAATGGTCTTTGATTTCGTTGGGATGAAGTTTTACTTCTTCATTTGTTTCGAGGTCGATGAATTTACACGGACGATTTTCAAAATCGAAATTTATTTCTTTAGATTTATCCACTACATGAAATAAAATTACTTCATGCTTGTTATGTCGCATATGCTGTAATGCCGATAATAATTCTTTTGATTTTTCGGAATTATCCATCATATCGCTGAAGATCACCACCAGCGAACGTTTATGAATGTTGTCGGCAAGATAATGAAGTGCATCGGCAGCATTCGTTCTTTTAGGTTTTTCATCTGTAATACGAACAAGAAGTTTTTCCAATTCGGCATACAAATGTTTATGATGTACAGCGCTTGATTTCGATTGGGTGTGCAATTCCACATTATCCGAAAACAAACTGATGCCAACAGCATCGCGCTGTCGGCGCAACAAATAAATTAAAGCAGCAGCACAATATACTGAAAAAGAAATTTTATTAAAAACACCTTTTGCCGGATTGCTTTCTTCGGGATAATACATCGATGATGAATTATCAATAATTATCTGGCAGCGGAGATTGGTTTCTTCTTCAAATCGTTTTACAAAAAGTTTTTCTGTACGACCGTATAATTTCCAATCGATATGACGTGTGGATTCGCCTTTGTTATAAAGACGATGTTCGGCAAATTCAACGGAAAAACCATGAAACGGACTTTTATGAAGCCCCGTAATAAAACCTTCAACAACCTGCTTCGCAATCAGCTCAAGGTTTCCGAATTGCTGGATTTCATTATTATTTAATGATTGAGCCAATGATGGAATTTTATTTTTATTGTAAAATAGCACTGTCAGTCTTCGATAAACTCAGACTGACAGAAAGAATAAAATTATGAAAATTTTATTATAAAAGCGCTTCCAGTTTTTCAACAAGCTTTTGTTTGGGAACAGCGCCAACCTGCTTATCAACTACCTGGCCTCCTTTAATAAAAAGGATTGTAGGTATATTGCGGATTCCATATTTTGTAGCAATACCGGGATTGCTATCCACATCTACCTTCCCGATTAATGCTTTGCCTTCGTATTCCGTTGAAAGTTCAGCAACCAATGGAGCAATCATTCTGCATGGACCACACCATTCAGCCCAGAAATCAACAAGAACAGGTTTATCTGATTTGATAACCACTTCTTCAAAATTTGCGTCAGTAAATTCTAATGCCATAATAAGTTTATTTTATTTTTACAAATATATATTTTTTTAGATATATAAAAAATAACACTTCAATAATATTATCTGCTGTTTTTTATTAATTCAGTTTATATTTTATTTCGGGAATTTTAGAAATTGCTTTCAGGAATTCTGAAGAATCGACTTTTATTTTCCTCGATGGCAGCTCAACTGAGAGTTTCCCCACATTATCATGAACGGAAAAACATATTGAAGAACTTCCTGAATTCTTCTTCAGGTGTACTGCTATTTTTTTTATCAAATCCTCGGTAAGCTCAGCCAGCGGAATGTGTACTGTAATTTGAGTTACAAATTTTTTAAGTACTTCCGAAAGCAAACTAATCGTATTTATTTTTAATTCCAGCTGATCAGGCTGGTTATATCGCTGGGCAACTCTGGCTCTTATAAAAAGAGAATAATCTTTGGTAAGGTATTGCCTGAACTTTACGTAATCTTCCGAGAATAATGAAATTTGTATTGAACCTTCATAATCTTCCAAAACAAAGGTGCCAAAAGGCTTTCCGGTTTTAGTAGTTTTATGTGCAACCGATGTTATGATGCCTGCAAAAACTAATTCACGATTTTTAAATTTCTTTAAATCTTCCAGTTCTATCAATGAAACATTACAAAAATTTTCAATTTCAACTTTATAATCTTCCAACGGATGCCCTGAAATATAAATCCCTGTAACTTCTCTTTCTTTATTAAGCAGGTCCAATTTCGACAGCGGCTCGCAATCGGGCAACTTCGGGTCTGGAATATCCGTTTCTTCTGTTTCTCCGAATAATGAATGTTGCGATTGTGATTTTTTACTTTGTATAATGCTACCGTGTTTTATAATTTTATCTATCGTATTGGATTCTTCGTTCGATTCCTGGTAAAAGAACTGTGCGCGATGCACATCAGGGAAACTATCGAAGGCGCCTGCCATTGCTAATGCTTCAAAGCATCGTTTATTACATGCCCTCAGGTTCACACGTTTGGCAACATCAAAAATATTTTTATAATTACCGTTTTCTCTGCGTTCAGCAACAATAGCATCAACTGCCGATTCACCAACACCTTTAACAGCGCCTAACCCGAATCGTATTATTCCTTTTTTTGTTACGATGAATCTCATTTCACTTTCATTAACATCAGGACCTAAAACTTCAATTCCCATTCGTTTGCATTCGTCCATTAAGAAAGTAATTTTCTTTATATCATTAAGGTTACGTGTAAGAACAGCAGCCATGAATTCGGCAGGATAATGTGCTTTAAGGTAAGCGGTCTGATATGCAATTACAGAATACGCTGCAGCATGCGACCTGTTGAATCCATAGTTGGCAAATTTTTCCATTACATGGAAAACTTCTTCTGCTTTTTCTTTATCTACACCTTTTTTCACAGCACCCTGAACAAACACGCTTTTCTGTTGTTCCATCACTTCAGCCTTCTTCTTACCCATAGCACGCCTGAGTAAATCGGCCTGACCAAGTGAGTAACCCGCCATAACCTGTGCTGCCTGCATGATCTGTTCCTGGTAGACCATGATTCCATATGTTGCTTTAAGTATGCCTTCAAGCCATGGATGCGGGTATTCAATTTGCTCTTTTCCTTTTTTCCTGTTGATGAATAAAGGAATGTAATCCATAGGGCCCGGGCGATACAAAGCGTTCATCGCTATCAGGTCTTCAATATTTGTAGGTTTCAATTCACGAAGATGAGAGCGCATACCTTCGGACTCAAACTGGAAAATACTTACTGTATCACCTTTCTGAAATAAGCTGAAGGTTAGTTCATCATCGAGAGGAATTTTTTCTATATCTACTTTTATATTATGACGTAATTCAATATTCTGTATGGTATCACTTATAATGGAAAGCGTTTTTAAACCTAGGAAATCCATTTTAAGCATGCCCACATATTCAACCTGCTCCCCTTCGTATTGCGTAACCATCAGGTCGGTATCCTTAGCTGTACTTAATGGTAAATGTTCCATTAAATTATTTCTTCCGATAATAATTCCACAGGCATGCACACCGGTATGTCGTATTGAGCCTTCCAGTTTTTCAGCAAATATGAGCGTATCCTGAACAAGTGGTGAACCTTTCTCTTTAGCCTCGCGCAATTCAGGAACTTCAGCATAGGCTTTTTTTAAAGTCATTTTAGGGTCGTTGCCCGGGATCATTTTCGCTAACCTGTCGGCTTCGGATAATGGAAGTTTTAAAACCCTTGCTACATCGCGTATTGCCGAACGTGCAGCCATGGTACCAAAAGTAACAATAGAAGCTACTTTATCTACACCATATTTTTGTACTACATAATTTTTTACTTTTTCACGACCGTCATCATCAAAATCCACATCGATATCGGGCATTGACGGACGTTCAGGATTAAGAAAACGTTCAAAAAGAAGATTATATTTTATTGGATCAACAGCAGTGATGCCTATACAAAAAGCCACAGCAGAACCGGCTGCAGAACCACGCCCCGGCCCTACCGCTACATTCATTTCTTTTGCAGCATTTATATAATCTGAAACAATTAGAAAATAACCGGCAAAACCTTTTTCTTTTATTACCAACAATTCATAATCTATCCTGTTACGAATATCGTCGGACATATCAGGATATAAAATTTCCGCTCCTTTATATGTTAAATAGCGCAAATACTCATCTTCGTCTGTATATCCCACAGGCAGCGGAAAAGAAGGAAGGATGACCTCGTGTTTCAATTCGTATTGTTCAATTTTTTCAACAATCTCATTTGTGTTTGCAATGGCTTCAGGATAATATGCAAACAATTTTTCCATTTCTTCCGGTGAACGCAGGTATTCATTTCCTGTATACCGCATACGGTTGGGGTCATCATAATCCCTTCCGGTATTCAGGCATACGAGGATGTCGTGCGCTTTTGCATCTTCAGCATTTACAAAATGCGAATCATTAGTGGCTATACATTTTATATTATATCGTGAAGCAAACTCTATCAATTTTTTATTTACTTCCTTCTGTTCGCGTAACCCATGATCCATCAGCTCCAGGTAAAAATCCTCACCAAAAATATTGTAATATTCTTTTAAGGATTGTTCAGCTTTTTCCTCATTATTCTGTAAAATATATTGAGCTATTTCGCCACCAAGACATGCTGAGCTGGCAATAAGCCCTTCGTGATACTCTGCGAGCAATTCTTTATCAATCCTGGGGGTGTAATAAAAAGCTTCTTTTTTAAATGCAAACGAACACAACCTTGAAAGATTTTTATATCCTTCATAATTCTTTGCCAGTAATATCAGGTGAAATCCGCTGCGGTCTTCTTTTCCTTTTTTCTCGAACCGACTTCCATCAGCTACATACATCTCGCAACCAATAATCGGCTTTATATAATAATCGTATTTTTCTTTTATTTCTTTTGATGCTTTAAGAAATTCGAGTACTCCGAACATATTGCCATGGTCGGTAATGGCAATAGATTTCATTCCGTATTCGCGAACTTTGTTCATCAGTACCTTTATGTCCGATGCGCCATCAAGAATAGAATATTGAGTGTGTACGTGTAAATGAGTAAAATCAGGCATATCAGCAGCTTCTTCCTTTATAAAATGTAATGATGATTTTGATTGGTAAAATTAATGAAAAAGGCAGGAAGTTTTTCGTGTGTTAATAAAAAATTTAAAAGTGCCGAAATTCTTGTTTTACAATTTTTCAGGATGGTGAAAACTATTTTATATTTTTCTTACCAGTTCAGAAAATTCAATTATAAATGTACTGCCATTCTTGTTTGTAAATGTGACTTGCCCGTTTAACTGTTCGCTCAATGTATAAACCAATCTCAATCCAAGCGATTGCGAATTCTCAATATCATAATTTTCAGGAAACCCGATACCATTATCGGAATGTGTTAACCTAAACCGGTTATCTTTTTCTTTTTTCAGTTTTATACTTATGATTCCATTTCTGCCAT
Organism: Bacteroidales bacterium; assembly: GCA_035353855.1. Classification (NCBI taxonomy): domain Bacteria; kingdom Pseudomonadati; phylum Bacteroidota; class Bacteroidia; order Bacteroidales; species Bacteroidales bacterium. The sequence goes on from DAOQAK010000024.1 coordinate 45,353, forward strand.
CAGAAAAAGCATATTTCATACTGTTTGTAATCAGTTCATTCAAAATTAATCCCACAGGAATCATAGTATCGAGGTTTATTGAAATAGGTTCAACATCCATCACCACCTTGATTTTATTAGGATTTGAATTTAATAAAGAGGAGATAGAACTTACCAGATCATTTATATATTCCTTCACATCAATATTAGCAAAATTTTTTGCCTGGTATAATTTTTCATGCACCAATGCCATAGTATTTATCCGCTGCTGAGCATCAAGGAAGACTTCGTGAATTACAGGATTGTCTATACTGCTTGATTGCAACCTTAAGATAGATGAAATAATCTGCATGTTATTTTTTACCCTGTGATGAATTTCTTTAAGTAAAATTTCTTTTTCTTTTAATGATGCTTTTACTTTTTCTTCTACCTTTTTCAATTCGGTAATATCCGTAACCACTCCACGTCTTCCTATAACATTATTGTCTTTCACAATAGGTACCGTATTTATAATTGCAGGATAGAGCGAACCATCCTTTCTTTTAAGCATATATTCTTTTGCACCTACAATTGTACCTTTCATTGTTCGGTTCGCATTTCGCATCGCGCGTTCCATTTCGCCGGGAGGAAACATCATGGGCAGCGTCAGTCCCTTTTCAAAATCCTCAAGTGTGTATCCTGTGTAACTGAAACCGGCTTTATTAAAATATGTAATGTTGCCCTTTTCATCCGTTTCATACACCAGTAATGGCAATGTATCGGACATTTCCTTGAATCGTTTTTCGCTGAGATAAAGAGCATCTTCGAATTTTTTACGTTCAGTGATATCAAGGATAACTCCTACCAGCCCACCTATGCTTCCATCATTTTTTTCAAATGTTGCTTTATGAAAAATCACATCATGAATACTGCCATCGGTATATTTTACTTTCGATTCATAAATTTGCAGATCCGGATTTTTAAATAATTCATTATCTTTTTCAAAATAAATATCAGCAAGTTCTTTAGGCGAAAGGTCATAAACGTTTTTACCAATAAGATTTTCCTTCTTTCCTCCTATGTTATTTTCAAATGCTTTGTTGCATCCTAAATACCGACCTTTCTCATCTTTGTAGAAAACAGGATTCGGAATGGTATTGATCAGGGTTTGTAAGAATTCGTTTTGTTGCAATATTTTTGCTTCTGTATTCTTTTTATCAGTAATATCTGTAACAATACCTACTGTCCTATAAAGATTTTTTACTTCATCAAACACGGGGAATCTTCTTGCCCACACCCAACGGATTTCGCCATCAGCCCTTATTATGCGGTATTGCTCATCAGATGGATTAAATTCATTTCTCCTGTTTGGATATTTTTTTGATAAAACTTCAAAATCTTCAGGATGCATTGCTTTTTGAATTAATTGTGGGTTTTTTATCACATCTTCTTTTTTAACGCCCCATATTTTTTCAAAAGCTGTATTTATAAAAATGAGTTCACTCTGTGTTCCTATCCATAATCCATCATTAATATTTTCGGCCATTTGCAAAAACTTTTTCTCACTTTCTATCAAAGCTTCCTCAATTGCTTTTCGTTCATCAATGTTTACTGTTTGAAAAGATATTCCAAGGAAAATATTTTTATTATCATACACAGGAGTAAAAGTATTTTCAACCCACACCGAAGGACCTCCCGGAAAATTTGCTTTTTTCTCATTCTTTATTATTTTACCATTCTTACACTCATTCAGTGTTTTCAGCAACGACTCATGTGAATCAGGAGGCATATATTGTAAAATCGATTTCCCTTCTTCCAGCTCCATATGCATTTCTTTGCTGTATATCTCTTTCGCAAATTTGTTAAATGAAATTATTTTAAAATCCTTATCCAGAAAAAAGAAAAAACCCACAGAACTTTGAAGTATTGATAATGCATTTGCCTTTGCTTTTTCTAATTTTGACTGGGTTTTTTCTTTTGTCTTTAATATAAAGTACATTAAAATTCCGGAAGCAACATAAAGCAGTATAAATGTTACAAGATGTGTTATAGGATTTACAGCCAGAAACGCTAAAATTATAAGCACAACCAATATAGAAAGATGAAAGATCAAAAAACCTTTTGTATCAGTATAAATTATTCCCAACATCAGAATAAACAAAATCAGCAGATAAGAAAAATCTTCCGGAAAATTATTTAGCGCTGTTAAAGAAATAAACCATACAGCTATAACCATTTCAAAAGCATATGCAATTATTACAGGCTTCTGCTTAAGTCTGCCAATGTAAGATATTCCATAAAGAGCTAAGCTGATTATTGAAATTAAAAAGATTGTGTCATCCGTATTAATATCTGTTTTTTTATGATCAAAAAAATGGAATACATATCCAATAATGCATGAAAGAATTGAAAATCCCAAAATAATATAACGAATATTTTTAATTGCCATATCTGGTTATTAAATATTCAACCAATTGTAATAATAAATCGGTAAATATTGTAAAAAAGAATATATGTTAGGGCTAAGATAATATTTTTTTACAAAATATTAAATGAAAATTTTTACTTATTCACCAGGAATTTTTTTGTTACAGAACCGCATGTGGATTCTAATTTCAGAAAATAAATTCCAGAAGACAAATCATCAACCAGTAAAATTATTTCGGAAGGGCTTCCTATACTGTGCTCATGAAAGCATTTTAATGTTTTATAAAGTTTTCCATATATATCATAAACAGAAATTTTCACAGTTGAATTTTCTGGAATGAAATATTTCACAACAGCATTTGTTGAAACAGGATTAGGACTAATATTCAGATAAAAATTTTCATTTAATGAATTCGTATAATTCAAATCCGTAAATGTTTCCAGTTCCGCAATGGTTACAACAGTAGCAACTACGCTTTGTGTGATTTTTTGTGCCTGGGGTTTTGAGTTTCCTGTTGCACCAACCACATCACTTGATGAATGCATATACGGAGAACAATGATCGCTTGAAGGCAGCGATGAATATTGCCCTTCGCATGGGAAAATAGCTTTATATCCTTTATTCCAGAATGAATCCACATCAGAGCCTGCGCTGGACGGATAAGTTGCATTGGCAACAGTAAACCCTGAAATATATAAAGAAGTTATTGTGGCATAATTGTTTTTCAACCCGGTTGAATTGGTATTATAATAAACATCTGAATTTACAGCATCACCCGATTTTACATACGCAATCATATCCATGGTTATAGCCGCCGAAATTTTTTCGCCTGAAGTATAAGCATTATTTGCATATGCCTTACTACCATATAAGCCTTGTTCTTCTCCCGAAAAACAAACTAATTTTATGGTACGTTTGTAATCGTGTCCAATTATTGCCCTTCCTGTTTCCATAACAGCGGCAGTACCGCTTCCATTATCATCAGCGCCGGGAGCATTTGAAGCATACACATCATAATGAGCGCCAACAACTATAACCGAATCGGGATAAGTAAGTCCGTATTTCACAGCAATTACATTAGGTGCCACATATGAAACCCCCGATATAGTATATGTTTGAAAATATGCCGTATCAAATCCTATAGCAAGAAAATAATTTTTCAAATAATTTGCCGCCTGAACCGAATTTGAATTAGTTGTGTATCGCTGTTTCGCTGACAGAACGGTCATATCATTCCATATTGTATCGCCATTAACCTTGTCAACTATCGTCTGTATTACAGGGTCGTACGCCCGGGTATCCTGTGAATTAACTTTATTTAAAAGAAAGAAGGATATCAATAAAATGAAAGGAAGTGTATGTTTTTTCATAAAAACTTATATTTTAATTGTAAAGATATGTAAAATTTCAGAATAAATTGAAATTCAATTATACCATTATTTTAATTAATTATTTTGTTTATTTGAAAATAATTCAGACATTTGCACTCCAATTTAAAAATCATAACATTATTATTTATTAAATTATGGCAACGAAAATAAGATTACAGCGTTTTGGAAAAAAAGGTCAACCTTTTTACCATATTGTAATTGCGGATGGTCGTGCACCACGCGATGGAAAATTCATTGAAAAAATCGGGGTATACAATCCCTTAACTGTTCCTGCAACCATTGACCTTAATTTTGAAAAGGCTTTGAAATGGATTCAAAATGGAGCTACTCCTACTGACACGGCTAAAGCAATTCTTTCATATAAAGGTGTAATGTACAAAAACCACTTATTAAAAGGTGTAGCAAAAGGTGCATTAACAGCAGAAGTAGCAGAAGCTAAATTCCAGAAATGGATTGAAGAAAAACAAGCTAAAATTTCAAGCAAAATCAACCAGAAAGCACAGGAAAGCAAAACTGAGTTAAAGAAAAGACTTGAAGCTGAAGCAAAAATAAAAGAACAAAGAGAAACAGAATTGGCTGCAAAACGTGCTAAACTTGCCGAAAAAGAAGCTGAAAAGAAAGAAGAAGTTACTGAAGCACCAGCTGAAGAAGAACCTAAAACCGAAGCATAAACAACGCTTCCATGAAAAAGGAAGATTGTTTTCATTACGGTAAAATTATTAAAACCCACGGATTTAAAGGAGAACTGACAGTATCTGTTTTAATTGACATTCCGGGTATACTTGAAAAAACGGAATCAGTATTCATTGAAATTGAAGGATTACTGGTTCCTTTTTTTATTGAATCATATAACTATTCCGGGAATAATTCCTTTACTATTAAGTTTGAAGGTATCGATAACGATGACAAATCCCGTCGCTTATGCCAAAGCAATATATGGCTGGCAAATGAACTGCTCCCAGAAAAAATAAAAAAGCAACGCGAGCTATTCGATTTTGCAGGATTCAAGATCATTGATAAAATAAAAGGTGAAATAGGGATCCTGCTGAATATTATCGAAATGCCACAACAGCAACTGTTACAGATCGATTATCATGGCAAAGAAATTTTAATTCCTGTTGCCGAAGAATTTATCTGCAAGGTCGACAAAAAGAACAAAACCATTTATATCAACGCTCCCGAAGGATTGATAGAAATGAATTTCGAAACTAAAAAGTAAAAATTTCTGCCCTTGCCTTTTCAATTCAAACAATTCAGTATCGACGATAGCGGGTGTGCTATGAAAATAGGCACGGATGGCTGCCTGCTTGGAGCATGGGCAAACATCGAGAATACCACTTCAATTCTTGATATTGGTACAGGAAGTGGAGTTATAGCCCTGATGCTTGCACAGCGAAGCAATGCAACGATTGATGCTGTTGAAATTGATAATGATGCATACCAACAAGCATTAAAAAATATTTCTGAAAGCCCATGGAAAAACAGAACGAATGTTATTCATTCCTCTATCCAGGAATACGTAAAATCATGTACAAAAAAATATGATTTGATCGTAAGCTGCCCTCCATACTTTCTGAATTCGCTAAAAGCTCCCGATAAAAAAAGAAGATTAGCCCGTCATACCGATTCACTCTCTTTTGAAGAATTAATTTCAGGTGCATTACGATTGCTAAAACCAGAAGGAAAATTTTGCACTATCATTCCTTTTGATAGTTTTAAATTATTCAGTGATATTGCACTTATTGAAGGTTTTCATACCGTAAAGATTACGGAAGCCGAACCAAAAGCCGAAGCCACTCCTGTTCGGGTGCTATTGGAAATGCAACGAGAAAAAATGCCCTGCATAAAAAATAAAATTCCTATTCTTGATAAAGAAGGGAAAAACTATACATCGGAATATATAGAACTGACAAAGGATTTCTATATTATTTTTTAATTCCAATTTTGATTAACTTTACAACATTAAGCATTTACCAGGTATAAAATGAATTTTAAAGAATTCGGATTCAACCCACAGCTTCTCGAAGGAATTGAAGCATTGGGTTTTGAAACAGCAACACCTATACAGGAGCAAGCTATTCCTGTTATTCTCGAAGGAAAAGATTTAATTGCTTCAGCTCAGACAGGTACAGGAAAAACAGCTGCATTCCTGCTTCCTGTGATTAATAAAATCATCTCTTCAGAACAAGACAATAATGTGCACGCTCTTGTAATTGTTCCAACGCGTGAACTGGCTATACAGATAGATCAGTATTTTCAAGGTTTTTCCTACTTCACGCCGGTTAAATCAATTGCCGTATATGGTGGCACCGATGGCATCTCATACTCTCAGGAACAACAGGCGCTTTCAGAAGGAGCAGATGTGGTTATATGTACACCCGGACGCATGATATCTCATCTGAATGGTGGTTATGTAAAATTTTCAGAAGTAAAATTTTTAATTCTCGATGAAGCAGATCGTATGCTGGATATGGGTTTTTATGATGACATCATGAAAATTATTTCATTCCTTCCTGCAAAAAGACAGAACCTTCTTTTTGCCGCCACTATGCCTGAAGAAATGCGCAACCTTGCAAAAAAAGTTTTGATCAATCCGGCTGAAATAAACATTGCCGTTTCAAAACCAGCAGAACGAATATTACAGGCAGCTTACATCGTTTATGATAAACAAAAAATTCCTCTTATTAAAGAGCTATTACTTAACAAACAACTTCGGAGTGTGCTGATATTTTGTTCAACAAAATTAAAAACGAAACAACTTAGCAGTGAGTTAAAAAAATTAGGAATATCTGTAGAAGACATTCACTCTGACCTTGACCAGCAAAGAAGAGAAAATGCATTATTGAATTTTAAAAGCAGGAAGTTACAAGTGCTTGTTGCGACAGATATTCTTTCGCGTGGTATCGACATTGAAGATATCGACCTGGTAATTAATTTTGACGTGCCCAACGATTATGAAGACTATATACATCGCATAGGTCGCACTGCACGTGCCGAAACCGATGGCGTGGCGATAACGTTTGTTGATGAAAAAGAACAAAGTCATTTTGCATCAATTGAAAAACTTTTGGAAAAATCTATTTATAAAATAAAACTACCCGAACATATCGGTGAAGGTCCCATATACAATCCTTATAAATCAAGACAGGGAAAAGAAAAAAAATTCAGGTCAAGAAAAAAATAAACGCGTTAACAGCTCTTTCATTGTTTATTCAAAAAAATCCAATATCCAACAACTTTCTGTCGTCTTTATTAGTGTGAAAGATTAATTTTAAATTTACTAAGTTTGTATTCACTAACATTTCATTAAACCCAAAAAAATGAAATTGAATTTATATAAGCAACTCATACTAATTTTTATCATTTGCTCAAGTTCCTGTATTTACGCTACAAATACGGATTCTTTAAAAACAAAATCTGATTATTCATGTCTTTCATTTTTTAATAACGCTCTTCTAAATCCAGCTTATACGGGAATAGATAAAGGATATAATGTAATTTTTGAGACAGGAATTAATATTCCATTTGCATCATTTGAAGTTAATGCAAATTATTTCCGTAAGGTCTCCGATACTTTATTCATAGGTGTTTCCAAAGCTCATGGCAACGAAGGTTATTTAAAATATGTTCATCTTTTAAAAAGTGTTGATTCAACACTTGTGATTGTTGACATGATTGATAAAATGCCCGAAGATGCTGAAAAAGCATTGGAAAAATGTTCGGCACTTTTATTAACCGGCGGTTTAGATGTTTACCCGGGTTGTTATGGAAAAGAAAAAGATACTTCGCGTTGTGATATTGATTTGCACCGCGACTCCGTTGAATTCGCCCTGATAAAAAAAGCGATGAAAATGAAACTGCCTATACTTGCCGTTTGTCGAGGTGAGCAAATTTTAAATGTTGCATATGGAGGTTCTCTTATTGTTGATATTCCGCAAGACTATGATACTATTGTAAAGCATCGAAGCAATGACGATTCTCCATGTTATCATGAAATAAATATTATTCCCGGAACCATATTATATGATATAGGAAAAACCCTGAAGGACACTGTAAATTCATACCATCACCAGGCTGTAAATAAACTTTCAAATAAATTTAAAGTTGTGGCACGCAGCAACGACGGTATTATTGAAGCATATGAATGGAAAAAACCAAAGAATAAACCTTTTATGCTGGCGGTGCAGTTTCATCCCGAAAAACTCGATACATCAAACCCACTATCAGTGCATATTGCAGAACGTTTTATTCTGGAAGCAAAAAAATATAAAGATTATTTTAAAAAGAAATAATTTAAGGAAAAAAGAAAATAAAATAATTACAGAGTGATTATTTTATTTTTTAGTGCGTATTTAACCAGCTCAGCAGTATTATAAATTCCCAGCTTTTTCATAATGTTATGTTTGTGGGCTTCAACTGTTCTTACACTGATATTTAAATTATCGGCGATATATTGATTCGATGATCCGTCAGTTATCAGTTTCAGTATTTCCAGTTCTCTTGATGTAAGAATAAGTTTTGTTTTCTCGGCAATTTCATCAGCTTTCTTTGTTTTAAAATAGCTGGCAATAAATGTTTCGGAGATATTGCCTTTGATATATCGTTCACCCCTGGCTACAGTACGAATAGCGTCAAGCAACTGATCGGCTTTAAATGTTTTGGGAACATAACCCGAGGCTCCCGCTTCAAAACCTTTAACAATATGTTCTTCATCTGAAAAAGATGTATGAAGCAATACCTTAACTTCAGGATAATTCCTGGTAATATGTTCGGTAACTTCAATACCTGAAACTTTAGGAATATCAATATCAAGAACAACTACATTAGGTTTCAGTTCATGAACTTTTTCAAGGGTTTCATATCCATCATTGGTAACGGCAACGATTTCAATATCGTGGTTTCTTGATAAAAGCGCCTTCAATCCTATGATAACTATATCATGGTCGTCAACTATCAGAACTCTTATTTTTTCATCTTTAATCAATGGGTTCAATTTTATATTTAGAGACTGTTTAAAATTCATTTATTGATTTTATTATGCATCAATCTGATCA
>DAOQAK010000025.1 GCA_035353855.1 Bacteroidales bacterium
TACCGTACAGAAAACAAAAAATATTTTTGCAAAACTCTTTTCTGTCGGTATAAACAGGCAACCCGGTAAAGGTGAAAAAGCCGGGCTGCCTGAAGGTTGAACAATAATTAAATGAACAGTATTTAGAGCAGAAATTAGAGAATGAAATTTTTATTTAGATTTTTTATCATTCAGCCAACTGAAATAACTTTGTGTTTCAACAACAACTACACCTCCTGTGAAATCGCCGTATTTAGAAGGAACTCCGCCAGAATATACAGTCATGCTACCTATGGCATTCCCGGGAACATGTAACTGGTTATCGCGAAGTTTAACTCCATCTACAAAATATACGGCATCATCATTTCGAGAACCACGAAAGTAAAGTTCTTCGCCATTATCACTTACATAAATATCAGTAAAGTAGCTTCTCACAATACCAGCAAGAGATTTGCCGTCACTTATATCTTTAATTTGTGTTAGAGAAATATCTTTTTTTGATGGCATTTCGGGATCAATGAGTTTTTCTTTATATTCTTTTTTTTCAAAAACTCCTAAATCTATCCCTTTACCATAGTTTAAGTTTATGTCGTCAACAAAAGTTATTTTATCAGGATATACAGTTACTGAAGATAATTCAAAAGAATTATAACCTGTAAAAGTAAAATATACATTATAACTACCGGGACTTAATGGTTTTAAAGTAAACATGCCATTTGTGTCGGAAACAGCAATTACTTTTTGTCCTAATATTTCAACATAAACTGTAGTACCAGGAAGGATTTCCTTAGTTTGAGCATCAATGATTTTCCCTTTTATTTCACCGGGATTTTGCGCTATCATCAGTATCGGCAGGCAGAGCGCGGAAATGAAGGTTAGAAAATTTTTCATAATGTTTATGATTTAAGTTAGAAATGGTTTACTCAAAGTTAACCCGTAATATGCTTTAAAGAAAGATATAGCCGGTTAACGGTAAAAATGAACCAGTATACGGAAAGAAACAAAAAGTAAACGGAATGGATTATTGGGTATAAAGGTATAGGGGTATAGGGGAATAGGGGAAAAGAAAACCTATTTCTATATACCCTTTATAACTTTTTATATTATCATTAAAAAATGAAAGTCAAATATTTAATTATAAGCAAATGCTATAGATACTACACTTATCCTGATTCCTTCAATCTGCTGAAGTTTTAAAACGCAGCTTTCGATGGTTGAACCGGTAGTAATTACATCATCAACCAGCAGCACGTGTTTGTTTTTTAAATGTTCAGAGTTATTTATTTTAAAAACTTCTTTTACATTTTCCCATCGGTTGAATCGCGATTTTTTTGTTTGAGTTTCAGTAGCAGTTATTCTTATTAAAGTACTTGTGTCTACAGTAATATTCATTGATTCAGCAAGTCCATGCGCAAACATCTCACTTTGATTATAGCCTCTTTTTTTCTCTTTATTAGGATGAAGAGGAACAGGGATAATGTATTCGACCGTATTATATAATTTTGAAGTATTCAATTCCTTGCCATATAACTGACCTATATAAATACCTACTTCTTTTTGTCCTTTATATTTTAGCTGATGCATAAGGCGCTGAACTTTACCCTTTTTCTGAAAATAAAAATACGATGCTGCTGTTTCAATCATGATTTTTCCCCAGAATAATTTCGATATGGGATTTTCTTTTTCATGATGAAAATTAGTGCGTGGCAGATGATATTGGCAAAAAGTACAAATATTATGTTCGTGATTAAGCAGGCTTTTCCCGCATGCCATGCATAAGCGGGGATATATTAATGAAAGAAAATCGTTTAAAAACGAAATAATGATTTTCATTTGTCAATAATTAAATTATTGAAAACTAACTCAAATATAACGTTTTTTACAAAAAAAAATTAAATTTGCATCTTACTCTACTATAAATGATGGAAAAAAAAGACCAAATGTTTCTTGAATTGCTGTATATATTTCATGCATCAGCTATGCAGGCCATGGGCAAAATCAAGAATCCGATTACGGGAAATACCGAGAAAAACATGGATCAGGCACGTCATGCTATTGAAATGCTTGAAATGCTAAAAGAAAAAACTAACGGAAACCTTTCGGAAGAATTATTACGTGCTTTAGAAACTTTTCTTTCGGAAATGCGTTTGAATTTCGTAGAAGAAACAAATAAAAATAAGAATTAATATATTTTATAATAATTTTTAAATTAAATAATTATTTTAATTAAACATATTTTCAATGGAAACAATAGAAAATAAACCGGAAACACCTGAAAAAAAATCGAATAAAAAATTTTATAGCATTTTGCTGATAGTAATGGGTTTGCTTATTGCAGTTTTAGTATGGCAACTTATAGTAACGAAGACAAGAGTCAATACAATTACTATTGAAAAAGAAAATCAAACTTCATCATTACAACATGAGTTAGATTCGTTGTTAACCGAACACGAAAAAGTTAAAAACGAAAATAGTATAGTTTCAGGTAAACTTGTTGAAAAAGACAGCATGATCGCAGCCAAAGCTGAAGAAATAAAAAACCTGATCAATTCGCAGGCTGATTATAATAAGATCAAAAAGAAACTGGATTATTTACGTGGAATAACCCAGGGGTATGTTGCACAGATCGACTCACTTTATACAGTCAATAAAATTTTAAAAGAAGAGAATAAAGATATAAAAACAAAATTTGAAAGTGAACAAGCTAAAACTTCTGAACTTTCAAAAGATAAAGAAAATCTTTCACAAAAAGTAACCAAAGGCTCAACGCTTAAGGCATACAACATTAGGGGAATCCCTGTTCAAATTCGTTCCGATGGTAAAAAAGAAGATATTATTGATAAAGCTAAGAAAACAGATCGTATAAAAGTATCATTTACACTTGGCGAAAACCTTATTGCTTCAAGCGGAACCAAAACTATTTATGTACGTATTGCTCGTCCTGATGAAAAGATTTTAACTATTGCAGATGATGATGAACATTCTTTTACTTATAATGGCGAGAAAATTCAATATTCAATAAAAAGTGATATTGATTATCAGAACCAGGCTACTGATATAGTAGTTTATTGGGATAAAACCGAAGAATTTTCAGTAGGAACTTATGTAGTATCTGTATTTACCGATGGTTATTTAATTGGAGAATCACAATTTATATTAAAATAATTCATGCATGGAAAGTTCCGGTAATTTTTTTGATCCAGATAATAACAAAGCTAAATCAAGGAACTTATTATCTTTATTTATAATTCTTACCATATTCCTAACGATTGCCTGTGTGATTCTAACTTGGCAGTTAATAGAATATCGCGATCTAGCAAAACGCGAGAATACTGCAAAAACAGAAGCTATTACTCAAAAGGAAAACTTGTTGCATAAATTAAAAAACCTAGAACTGGAGTATGATGAATTAAGTGAAGAGTATGAAGGTTTGGATAGTGTTTTTACAAAAGAAAAATCGAAGATCAAATCTTTGATGGACGAAATAAAAAGTTTGAGCGGTTCTGCATCTAATTATCAGGATAAAGTAGCAGAGCTGGAAACACGACTTAAAGATTATCTTTCAAAAATCGATGAAATGAAATCGAAGAACGAAAAACTTACCTCAGAAAACATTACTATAAAAAATACTCTTGATTCGGCAATGAATATTAATATTGAGTTGTCATCAAAAAATCAATCTCTTGCAGATAAAATTAAAACAGAAGCAATAGTTAAAGCAGCTGACTTAATTGCCGAGGGTATCCGTTTTAATGCAAACAAACAGGAGGTTACTACAAAAATTGCCAAAAAAGCTCAGCGTATCAAAACCTGTTTTACCATTTATGAAAACGAACTTGCTTTAAAGGGTTATAAAGTTATTTATATACGTATTGCAGAACCGGATGGTAATATTCTTTCACTATCAAATAGTGATACATTTACTTTTAAGGGAAAGAAGATTGTATATTCAGCAAAGAAAGAAATCTATTACGACAATACCAACCAGGATGTTTGTATAAACTGGGAAAAAACAAAGATTTTTAAAAGCGGTATCTATTATATCGATGTATTTTGCGATGACGCCTTACTTGGCACCGCTTCTTTTTCTTTTGAATAATAGCTAAACTAATGGCTTTAGTTTCTCATTAACTATCATTGAAATATTTTCAACGGGAATTCGTTCCTGTTTCATGCTGTCGCGTTCACGAATAGTTACGGTGTTGTCATTCATTGTGTCATAGTCAACAGTTATGCAGTAAGGAGTACCGATAGCATCCTGCCTGCGGTAGCGACGACCAATAGCATCTTTTTCGTCATACTGGCACATATAATCCTGTTTCAGCTTATTTATTATCTCGCGTGATTTTTCGGAAAGACCATCCTTTTTTACTAAAGGCATTACTGCAATTTTAATAGGCGCAAGTATTGGTGGAATTCTTAGAACAACACGCTCAGAGCCATCATCCAATTTTTCTTCATTATAGGCATGACTCAGAATTGCAAGGAACGTTCTGTCCAATCCTATAGAAGTTTCAACAACATAGGGGACATAACTTTCGTTGGTATCATTATCAAAATACTGAAGTTTTTTTCCTGAATATTTCTGATGAGCACCCAAATCAAAATCAGTACGTGAATGTATTCCTTCTAATTCTTTAAAGCCAAAAGGAAACTCAAATTCAATATCAGCAGCGGCATTAGCATAATGCGCTAATTTTTCATGATCATGAAAACGATATTTCTTTGCTGGAATACCAAGCGAAAGATGCCATTTCATACGTTGCTCTTTCCAGTATTTGTACCATTCCATTTCTTCGCCGGGCTTTACAAAAAACTGCATTTCCATTTGTTCAAATTCACGCATGCGGAAAATAAATTGTCGGGCAACAATTTCATTACGGAAGGCTTTTCCTGTTTGTGCAATACCGAATGGAATTTTCATTCTTCCTGTTTTCATTACGTTCAGGAAGTTTACAAAAATTCCCTGCGCGGTTTCAGGACGCAGGTATATCGTGTCGGCGCCTTCGGCTGTTGAACCCATTTGTGTAGCAAACATTAAATTGAACTGGCGGACTTCTGTCCAGTTGCGTGTACCCGAAATAGGACAAGCTATTTCAAGTTCTTCTATCAGTTGTTTTACTGCTGCCAAATCATTTTTTTCGAGCGAGCCATAAAGTTTTTTATTGATAGATTCTATCTTGGCTTTGTATTCAAGTACTCGCGGATTGGTAGTAATATATTGTTCCTGGTTGAATGCATCACCAAAACGTTTTGCTGCTTTTTCAACTTCTTTATTTATTTTATCTTCAATCTTGGCAATATAATCTTCTACAAGTACATCGGCACGATAACGTTTTTTTGAATCTTTATTATCAATCAAAGGGTCGTTGAATGCATCCACATGTCCTGATGCTTTCCACACGGTAGGATGCATGAATATTGCAGCATCAATGCCAACAATATTTTCGTTATATTGCACCATACTTTTCCACCAGTAATCGCGAATGTTTTTTTTCAGTTCCGAACCATACTGACCGTAATCATATACAGCACTAAGTCCGTCGTATATTTCACTCGAAGGAAATACAAACCCATACTCTTTTGCATGGGAAATTACTTTTTTGAAAACATCTTCCATATTTGCCATGCTGCAAAAATATAAAAGTCCGCTGACTTAACAAGAAAAGAAATTTCGTTTAAAATTTATGCGGAATAAAATTAGAATATAGCAGGTAATTTCTATAAACTTCAAAAGCCACAAAACACAAGCCAATTAAGACTTTTAAAGTTTTTGTAAAATAAAAAACTAGAAGTTATAACGTGCTCCTATGCCGCCTTGTCCCCAAAAAAGGAAAGGGTCGTCATAAATTTCCATGTCTAATGTAAAATCGAGGAAAATGGCAAAAGGTGCAATAAATTTGTATTCCAGTCCAATTACGCCATCAGCTCCAATTCCAATGTCGGTAACACGCTCTTTTGTTACGTAATACCAGTCTGGGTCTCCAGCAATTTTGTATCGGTAATCGTAACTATAATTTTGAAAACTAAGTTGCCCGCCAAAACCTATGTACCAGTCGAGAACACCTACATCGCTATCAGTACCTTTAATTCCCTTTTGATACAAGTAATGAACTTGTAAACCTAAAGGAGGAGATAAATGATAAAAATTAAGATATTGCAAATCTTCGTAATTGTAATGTTTATGTTTGTACCAATGATCGAAGTTATTATAATACCAATTATTACCATAAAAAATACCAGTACGTCCAAAACTTATTTCTAAGGCTTTATCACCCAGGTATTTTTTTAATGTTATTCCGCTTGGATCGCCGAAACGGAAACCAACTCCAAAATTTTGAGAATAGGCGCTAACCGATAAAAAAATAAGAGCGGTAACTAAAAGTTTTTTCATATAGCTTTTAAATTTATTTTTTAGATTGTGTTTGTCGCAACAAAGATAAAATTTATATGGTTTTTTAAAAATAAAATTTTTCATCATTCTTTTTTAAATAATTGCAACAACTTGCTAAGTGCATTCATAGCCTGTTCCACAACTTTTTCGTCAGGGATGGGAATTTTAAAATATGGTTTTCCTGTGGCAGTATCTTTTTCTATGAACGATGAAGCTGAATTTTTTCCTGATTTTACATCGTTAATAGAGTTGCCGAGTTTTTGCAAAAAATCAATACCGGTTACAAATAAATCGCTCAAAGTATTGCTGAGTGCTGTTTGTGGTTCTTTTATATAAACAGGTATTTGAGTATCTATGGGTTTTGCCAGCGTTTCTTTTATTTCACTTTCAACTATAAGCTCTTCGGGGATACCGGCTTTTTTGTTAACTTCATCTTCGTTAATATTTTCTTCAGTTGTAAGTATAGGTTCAAGTTTTTCTACCGGGGTTTCAGTAATAGTTTCAACTGTTTTCATAAACTGTTTAAACCTGTCTTCGCCCATGAATACATTGTTGTCGCCCATGTCAAAAACGCCTTTAAACACCGATTGTTTAAAACCTATTAAACTTAATATTCGTTCTTCAATAGTTCCGGAAGAAACAAAATTCATCACTCTTACATGATTTTTTTGTCCGAGCCTGTGAACGCGTGCGATACGTTGTTCAAGCACTGCCGGATTCCATGGAATGTCGAGATTTATAACCGTTCCGGCACATTGCAGGTTTAATCCTACACCCCCCGCATCAGTGGAAAGAAAAACCCGACTTTCGGGATCGTTATGAAAATTATCGAGCAAATCTTTTCTTTTATTGCCTGGAATGCCGCCGTGCAGGTATTCATATTTTACTCCGAGCGTGTCTAACTCTTTTGCGACAAGCCTTGTCATTCTTTCCCACTGACTGAAAACAACAACTTTTTCTTCTGCATTTTCAAAAATTTCTTCGAGGATAATCATCAATTCACCAATCTTTGTATCGAATCTTGTTTTCTGATCGAGTATGTATGTGCTGTCGCTCACCATACGCATACAGTTAAGTGCAATAAGCAAGCGTTGCCTGTCCTGTTCCGATAAAAATTTAAACCTTTTCCATTTATTAACTAATCTTGAAACGACTTCAAAATAATCATCATGGGCATTCATCTGCTCTTTTGTTACAGGGACAAAATAATTTTTATCAATTCTTTCGGGTAATTGATTAATAATTTCTTTTTTATTTCGCCTGATTAAAACGGATTGCAATGTCTTGCTGATTTTATGGAGGTTGGTGTAGCCAATTACTTTGCCGCTATCATCAGTTTCCTGGTGTTGATTCAGGAAGCGGAACAAAGGACCAAGCCGAAAAATATCAATAAACTGAATTATGGAATGAAGTTCTTCGAGTTTGTTTTCAAGCGGAGTACCGGTTAAAACAAAGGCATATTCGGAAGAAAGTAATTTTACATTTTGCGCTGTTTTTGTTTTCCAGTTTTTTATGCGTTGTGCTTCGTCAAGAATGATAAGATCGGGAGCGAATTTATTTATTTGTTCAATATCGTTTTTAATAACATTATAACTTGCAATTTTATAAAAATCATTTTTAAAATATTGTTCATGTCTTTTGTGATATATTCCTTCAATTACAAGCGCATCTTTTCCCGTGAATTTTTTTATTTCCGATTTCCATTGATATTTAAGCGATGTAGGGCAAATTATCAAAACTTTTTCAACACCGAATTCTTTTGCCATCAGTTCGGCAGCGCCGATTGCCTGTATGGTTTTTCCCAGTCCCATTTCATCGGCAATCAGGCAGCGACCGGCTTTTGCGGCAAATACAATTCCTTCTTTCTGGTAAGGAAATAATTTTGTGTTCAGCAAATTATTAAAAAGTTTTTCTGAATTTTTTATATTGAATTTTTTATCAATAATATCCTTTCTTTTCTCGGCGCTTCTTATATTGATAATATAATCTAAGGCGTCCTGATAACAGCGAAATTCAGAATCCATTTCAGTCGCATTTGTTAAAAATATTTCAAAATTTTCAAAACCATAATCATTAAGAAAATATTCATTGGTGAAATAATTTTTTGACAACTTTTTTATTTCTGCTGAATTTTTTGTACCTATTCTGAGAAATATTTTTCGTTCATTACCATAGCGTAGGCTTATGGACGAATATTCAGGTAAGTATCCTTCTTTAAAATATTTTTTATTTGCATTTTTCTTTCTTAAAAGATGAAGCATATATTCGATGTGCTTGCATGTTCCAAGTATGCTTACTTTAAAATCGGGACATGAGCAAAAATTCAATCCGTTTTTTTCATCGCGTATTGCAACTTTATAAGTTTTGCCTGTTTGGGGATTACATACATTAAAATCGGAAAACACAGGATGATTACCGATATTTTCAACTTCAAAATTTTGTTCAACAGCAAATTGTTTTCTTAAAGCTATCTGCCATTCCTCAAGAGTCATGTTATCGGGTTTGTAAGAATAAGGAACTTTTGGTTGCTGAGGTTTTTTTTTAGCTGTTTTTTTCTTTGTTGCTAATTTTGATTTCATAAAAAAATATTATTGGTATGCTAAAGTATTTATTTTTTACAGAAGCATATAGAATTTTATATTAAAATATTAGTAATTTTTTTTTCGCAGCAATGCAAAGTTTTTATACTGAATCTTTGCAAGTTTATGAAAGCAAGTATTCTTAGATATTAATACGGAGCCGTAGTTGAAATATGCAAACCCGAAAAGCCAAAGTATATATTGCTCATTTACGCTTTTTGAATACTCAAAATTTTTTTCTATTGATAAAAGAAATTTATAAAATTAATAGGTATTATGGTAAGACTCCATTTTTTAGAATACTTTGTTTAGAGCTATAACTTGTGTGTATTTATAAAATATCAACTGTTTTTTATAACGGCAAAATCAAAAATGTATTTTATGATAATCTTCATAATCCCTGTCCAGCCCGTCTTTCACTTCTTTTATGCGTTTAGCAATTACAGTAAAAACCGTTAAATCTTTTTTTAATAACCATTCTATTGCTTCTGGTTTTCCCAAGCTTGCTTCAGCTAACGTGATAAGAAAATCAAATTTATTTTTTTTCAGCCATATCCATGCTTTTTCATCATTATCAAGAGCATTACTGAATGCAGCCAATTGTGGAAAATTTCGTTTCATAAGCCAGTCGAAAGCTTCTTCATTTCCTTTAATAGCGCTGGTTAGGGCTGACAGTTCGGGGTATCCGTTTTTGAACAACCATTGATAGAAATTGTCTTTACCTTCTATTGCTTCGGCAAATGCTACTAAAACTTTTATAGGATAATTGGTCATTCTGAAAAATTTCTATTCCAAAGATAGTTATTAGTGATTAACTTAAATTGCAAAATATATTTTTAAAAAGAAATTCACCAATCTCATTTATCATTAAACATTAACCATTTAAAATTTCAATGAATATCCCAGTATCAATAAATATCTTTAATAATACACTTCTGCTTTTAGCCCGATATTCCTTACTTTTCCTGCAATTGCTTCCAGTTCTTCTAAGCTGATTTTTTCAAGACCTCTTACCGGTGTTCCCCTGGCAATAGGATATATCATTACGCGTTCGGGTTTTAATTCTTTCAAATGTTGCAGCCATGCATTTACTTCTGTTTCGGTAGTATTATCAATACATTTTCCTTTATAATTTCCACGGACAAAAAGTGTTTGAATAATAAGATTCGATTGGAATAGTTTCAGGTTCTGAATAATTTCTTCCAGATGGATATTCAATCGAGGTTCGTTAACCAGATGAAAAGTTTCTTCGGTACCGGCATCCAGTTTAAGAATATTTAAATCAATTTTTTTTAGTGCTTCAACAACTTCAGGAGAATGTAGCATAGTTGAATTGGACAGCACGGCAATTTTGCTGTTAGGCGAATATTTATTTCTTAAAGCTATAGTATGATCGATTATTTCTGGAAATTCAGGATGAATGGTAGGTTCACCGTTACCGGCAAATGATATTGCATCCGGCAATGTTTTGTTTTCCTGCATTTCGAGCAATTTTTTTTCAAGATATTGCTTAACCAGCATTGAAGGAGGGAATTCAATTTTATTTATATTTTTGATTTCCGTCCATCCGCATTCGCAGTAAATACAGTTATAAGTACAGTATTTATATCCTGTTGGTAATAGATTTACTCCCAGCGAAATTCCCAGCCTTCGGCTGTGAACCGGTCCGAATACTACACTATCGAATAAAAAACCTGCCATTTTACAAATTTTTAAATATGTGCAAAATTAAAGAAAAATAAAAGATGAGTACTTCTTGCCTGCTTTATTTATTAAGATACATAAGTTATGTTTACAGAAAAAGTATATAAGCCGATCCGATGCGGAGGCATAAGTTTACAGGGGGATTCAGAATTAAGAATGCTGAATTTAGAAGTGAGAATTAAGAATTAAAAAAAAATGACAGCGAAGCGTTTGAATAATTAATTTAAAAAATAAAACGGTTAAACAATTTAGCAATCAAACATCCTTGTCGACTTATTAACTTGTCAACTTTTTCAATAAACATTTCCTTTTATAAAATCCTCAGGTAAGTAATATTTATTTATTTTTGAGAGATGAATTTTTTATTATGACCGACGAAATGGATATCATAAAAGCTCCAATTGATAAATATCTTTCCGAATTTGAAAAAAGATTTAAGGAATCAATGAAAAGTTCTGTGCCTTTAATTGATATTATTACCCGGTATATTTACAAACGCAAAGGAAAACAGGTTCGCCCCATGTTTGTTTTTCTAACTGCCGAACTTTGTGGTGGTGTTACTGAAACAACATATACAGCTGCAACACTAATTGAATTATTACATACAGCAACATTAGTACATGATGATATTGTTGACGATTCAAATGAACGTCGTGGATTTTTTTCTGTGAATGCTTTATGGAAAAATAAAATTGCTGTATTGGTTGGCGATTTTCTTTTATCGCGGGGAATGCTTCATGCTATTGATAATAATGCGATTCAACTGTTACAAATTGTTTCCAACTCTGTACGCGAAATGAGCGAAGGGGAACTATTACAAATACAGAAAGCCCGCGATTTAAATATTGAAGAAAATATATATTTCGATATTATCCGAAAAAAAACGGCAACACTTATTGCTTCTTGTTGTGCTTGTGGTGCTGCATCTGCAGGTGTTGAACAAAGCATGATTGATAAAATGTATCACTTTGGTGAACTTACAGGAATTGCATTTCAGCTGAAAGATGATTTGTTCGATTATGAAAAAAATTCGGATACAGGAAAACCGCATGGCATCGATATTAAAGAGCATAAGATGACATTGCCTCTTATATATATGTTGCGTAATATGAAATATTCCGAAAGGAAAAGAGTTATTAATATTATTAAAAATCATAGTGATGATACCGTTAAAGTTGCGGAAGTCATTAAGCGGGTAAATGAAAGCGGAGGTATTGCATATACTCGTCAGAAAATGTTGGAATATCAGCAGGAGGCGGCAAATATGCTGCTTGAATTTCCCGATTCGGAAATACGTAAATCACTGGAAAGACTTGTTAAATATATTGTAGAAAGAAAAAAATAAAAAAAATGATACGAATTATTTCTTTTGTAATGCTTACAATTTTCTGGCTTTCATCAACAGCCCAGAAAAAAACAGAATACTGGAGTAATAAAAATAAAAAAAGTGAGGGAAATTACCAGGATAGCTTGCAGGTAGGGAAGTGGACCTATTGGTACGATAATGGAAAAAAATCGAGCGAAGGAGAATTTAAAGCAGGTCAAAGAATTGGAATGTGGGAATTCTGGCACAACAACGGAAAACGATGGAGTAAAATATTTTATGAAAATGGTATTGACAGCAGCTGGTATGAGAATGGTCAGTTAGAGAAAACAGGAAAAATCAAGAATGGATTTATGGATAGTACCTGGACCTATTTTCATGATAATGGCAAACTCAAAGAAATCACTTTTTATCAAAATGGAAAGAAGAACGGGAAAAGCATAGAATATTTTGATAATGATACCCTGGAATTTAAAGGAACTTATTTATTAGATTCGCTTAGCGGTTATGCTACGTGGTGGTATAAAACAGGTAAAAAAGAAATGGAAGGGAAATCCATTAATGGCTTGCAGGACAGTACCTGGATATTTTATTATAAAAATGGAGCGAAAGGCAGTAGCGGAAAATTTATAAAAGGCAAACAGGACGGACAATGGACTTATTGGTATGAAACCGGTGAAAAATGGAAAGAAGGAAAATTTGTTAATGGAAAAAGAGAGGGATTATGGACAACATATTACGAGAATGGGAACAAGGATCATGAAGGAAATTTCCTTAACGGTAAAGAAACCGGAGTGTGGACCAGTTGGTTTATCGATGGACAGGAAAAAACCAAAGGAACATTTAAAGAAGGAAAAATGAATGGACTTTGGGAAGAATGGTATAGTGATGGCAAGAAAAAATATGAAGTAAATTATGCTGATGATGCACGTGATGGCTCTGCAAAATATTGGTACGAGAACGGAAAACAAATGTATGATGGAAATTATAAAGCAGGTGAAAAGCATGGTGCATGGACAGACTGGTACGATACAGGAATCATACAGGAATCGGGTTCTTATTATAAAGGACAACAAGATGGTTACTGGATCTTTTATGATAACTATGGTGTGAAATTTAAAGAACAGGAATTTAAAAAAGGAATTCCTAATGGCAAATGGGTTACCTATTATGCCAATGGGAATAAATCAGCAATAGGTTACAACATTGAAGGGTACAAAGAAGGCAAATGGATGTACTGGGATGAAAAAGGCGAACTTATTTATTCGGTAACCTATAAAAAAGGTGTTAAAAAGAAGGAATACTCCAAGAAAGATTCAAAAACTCCGGTGAAAAAAAATTAAGTTTAATTTTTCCTATTTATGATTGAAGAAAAATCGGCAGGAAGAAATGCACTATTAGCAGTTATTCTTATTTCTTCATTTTTTAATCCTTTTATGGGAGCGGCTGTTAATATTGCGTTACCACAAATAGGAAATGATTTTTCGATGAATGCTATAGGACTTAGCTGGGTATCGATGGCATTTTTACTTTCTTCTGCAATTTTTTTGATACCTTTTGGAAAAGCCGGTGATATTTGGGGCAGGAAGAAATTATTTCTATACGGAAATATTTTATTCACTTTAGCAACACTGGGTTGTGCCTTTTCATTTTCTGAAGAAATATTTCTTTCGTTTCGCTTTCTTCAGGGAGTTGGCGGTGCAATGGTTGGAGGTACTAGCATGGCGCTGATTACTTCAGCATTTCCTCCTAATCAAAGAGGTAAAGCAATAGGGATGTCGGTTTCTGCAGTATACATAGGATTGTCGGCTGCGCCATTATTTGGCGGTATGCTTACACAAGCTTTCGGCTGGCATAGTTTATTTTATATTAATGCAACGGTTGGTTTGTTTGTAATCATATTAACGATAACTTCAGTTCGAAGTGAATGGCAGGAAGCAAAAGGAGAAAAATTTGATTACGTAGGTTCATTGATATATATAATTTCAATGTCGGCGCTGATGTTTGGTCTTGTAAAAAATTCAGGACTGTTGTCGGAAATACTTATTGTTGGCGGATTTGCAGGATTAATATTTTTTATTTTCCTTGAACTTAAAATTTCATCTCCCATTCTGAATGTTAATTTATTTCGAAACAACCGCACATTTGCTTTTTCGAATTTAGCTTCATTAATAAATTATGCAGCAACATTTGCCATTACTTTCATGCTGAGTTTATATTTACAGAATGTGCGCGGACTTTCACCAAGTGATGCAGGTTTGCTATTGGTAACACAACCGGTATTAATGGCTGTTGTAGCAATTTTTTCAGGAAGATTATCTGATAAAATTGATTCAAGAATCTTATCATCACTGGGAATGAGTATAATTGTAATAGGCTTGATTTTATTGACTTTTATCAAAACAGATACGCCAAACATTTATCTTATTTCTTCGCTTGCAATTTTAGGAATGGGCTTTGGTTTATTTTCATCACCAAATACCAATGCAGTGATGAGCTCAGTTGAAAAGAAATTTCTTGGTGTAGCATCGGGAATAAACAGTACCATGCGCATGACCGGACAAATGGTAAGTATGGCTATTGCCGCATTAGTTATTCATATATATGTTGGTGAGAAAAAAATTGAAGCGGATACCATTCCTCAATACATGACCACATTAAAAGTTATTTTTGCAGTGTTTGCAGTATTATGTTTTCTTGGCGTTTTTGCTTCATTAGCGCGCGGAAAGAAGGTTGAACCAAGTTCTTTAAAATAATTTTTTATTTTTTTTGTTAAAGAATTAACGATAACTTAATATTTGTATTGCATTAATATAAAATACTTTGAATATTTTTACCATACTAAAACCTGCTTCTTAAAAAAATATTTATGAAAAACATACTTATCCCAACCGATTTGTCTGATTGCACAAGAGACACTTTAAAATATGCTATAAAGTTTTCAGTAAAAAGCAATACCAAATTATTTTTTTATCATATTTCCGAGAAGGCAGGAATTACTTCATACATGAAAGATTTTATCGGAAAAATATTTTCTGAAATGAATATCGATATGAACTCTTTCCAGGCAGAATACATTACCGATAAAGGTGATTTTACCAATGAAAAGATAAAAAGAACCATTAAAAAAAATGATATTGATTTAGTGATAATGGGTGCAAGTCACGAAGCATTCAGAAATACTTTTTTCGGAACTTTTGTTTCGGACCTGATAAATGAAGTTGGTTGTCCGGTTCTTTCCGTGCCGCACGGTTATAAAGGTAATGGCATTGAAACTATTGGATTTGCTTCAGAATTATTCGACCTGAAAAAACGAATTAAAGAAATTATCCCGTTTGCAAAATTGTTCGATGCAAACATTGAAGTATTCCATGTTTATCCCGTATATCCCAAGGTGGTGGATATTGAAACATTTAATGTTGAAAAAGTGCTGACCCAGATAAAAAAGGAAAATGATTACGAAAAAATAAGCCTGCATTTTATAAAAACAGGATTCGATAATGAACCGGTTAAAGGAATAATGAAATATTTAAATACGAACAAACCCGACTTACTAGTGATGTCGCATAAACCAAGAGGTTTGTTTGATAAGCTATCACTCGATAAGGGCGCAACAACTTCAGTGATAAAATCAAGTTCATTTCCGATATTGGCATTAAATAAAAAGTCAAAGAAAAAAATTATGTGATTTTGCTAAATGATAAAAGGAATAATCATTTTGCTGCGTTTTGTGTAAGCTTGGTATTCTTCACCAAAGAACATGATGTTTTCTTTTTCTTCAACAATCATGGTAATGAAGAAGAAAAAAGTTGAAAGCACAGAAATTATCAGAAGAAGCCAATCGAAATTCTTGAAAAATATTCCCCACGTTAAAAAAACCAATGAACCATATAACGGATGTCTCACATATTTAAAAAGCCCGGTATCAATAAGCTGTGTGGTTTTTTCAAAGCTGTAAAGTGTGTTGTCGTTGCGGTCTTTATTTGATTTGCCTTTTGTTTTCATCAATATTACTCCTGCAAGAACAAGGTATGCGCCATATAACAGGCAAATCCATGAAATGATTTGTAATAAAGAAAATGGATTTACAAACCAGTATTTATAATTGTTTGCAAGCAACCACGCAATGCCTTCCCATCCAAGGAAACGAAAGAATCCATGACTTTTAGGTTTTAAAATCACATGGCTAGAAAAGAAGATTATAAAAATACTTAGTACAATAAAAATAATTAGTTCAAGATTTGAATTTGAAATTGTTGTCATAAAATTAAATTTTACATTTTCAATTTTACATCATCAATTTGATATAAAATAATTATCCCTTTTTTAAAGTAAATGCAAATGTAGTCCCAAAGCCAAGTGTACTGCGAACATTCACGGTTTGTTCGTGAGCTTCTATAATATGTTTAACAATAGATAACCCCAGTCCTGTTCCGCCTTGTTCACGCGAACGACTTTTATCGGTGCGGAAAAAACGTTCAAACAATCGTGGGATGTCATTTTGTGCAACCCCAATACCGTTATCGGTAACTTCGATAAGAATATTTTCATCCATATCAAAAAAGCTGACCTTTGTTTTTCCCCCGTCGTTACCGTATTTCAGGGAGTTGTCAATTAAGTTGGTTAACACCTGGCGGATTTTTTCTTTATCAGCTAATACTAAAACAGGTTTATCATAATCTTTATCAAAATGAAAAGTAATATTTCTTTTTTTTGCGATAATCTCCAGGAATTCAAAAACTTCTTTCACCAGTGATACTATATCAAATCGGGTCAATTTAAGTTTTAGTTCACCTGTTTCGAGATGCGAAATCGTTTCAAGATCCTGAACAATATTTATCATCCTGTTGATGCTCTTCTCGGTACGTAAAAGATATTCTTTATTTATGCTGGGGTCGTCCATTCCTCCGTCGAGCAAAGTGAGTATATATCCCTGGATGTTAAAGATTGGAGTTTTTAATTCGTGCGAAACATTCCCGAGGAATTCTCTTCTGTATGCCTCCATTTTCCTGAGGTTTTCAATTTCCTCCTTGTTGTTTTCTGCCCATTTGATCACTTGCTGATTAACGGAAGAAATAATATTATCATTGATTTCCGATTGTTTTATTTTTTTTCCTTTCGGTGATTTTTCATGGTAAATGGTTTTATAAATCGGGCGTATTTTTTCGTAAATAAATTTTTCTACAGCATATTTCACAAAGAAAAATGTTGCAATAAAAATTCCGATTGATGAAGTGAATAAAACCCACCATAGTATTTGGTTATATGCGGAAATACTGGTGATGACAAAAATTACGATAAAAATTATTGTGATGATTGAAGAAATAAAAACTGAAATAAAATTAGGTTTTGAGAATTTCATAAATCAGTTTTTTTTGATAATTGATATTAACATGCAAGATTTATAGCATCGGCAATGTTTTCAATCAACCGGGTGTTTTCTTCAATAGCGTTACCAACAACAATAATATCAGCTCCTGCACAGCATAAATCATGAGCTTTTGCGGGTGTACGAATTCCTCCGCCAACAATCAGCGGAACAGAAATATTTTGCTTTACTTTGGCAATCATTTTTTCTGAAACCGTTAATATGGCTCCGCTTCCGGCATCCATAAAAATCATTTTAAGTCCGAGCATTTCTCCTGCCATGGCTGTACATGTTGCAATATCGGGTTTGTCGGCAGGAATCGGTACGGAGTTACTCATATAAAGCACAGCTGTTGGTTTCCCGCTTTCGATAAGCATATAGCCTGTAGAGATAATTTCAAGTCCGCTGGCTTTAAGGTAAGGTGCAGCTATCACATGTTTCCCGATAAGCATTTCCGGGTTACGGCTACTAATAAGCGAAAGCAGAAGAATAGCATCGGCATTTTTATTTATTTGCATATTACTTCCTGGAAAAATAACTACAGGAACATTACAGTTGTCCTTTAATGTTCTTATCGTATTATCAAGGTTATCGTTGGTGAGCAGACTACCGCCGACAAAGAAAAAATCAACATAATTTTTCGAAGCGATTTCAGCAATTTCCGTAAGTTTTTTACTGCTAATTTTATCGGGATCGATAAGTACAGCAAATTTTTTTGTTTTCTTTCCTTTTTTAACGATGTTTGAATAAATATTCATAACAAGTTGAAGTGTTTGGTTTAGGCAAATATAAAAATTATCAGTCAGCTAAAGTATAAACCAATATATAATCATGTATTTTTTCATAGAATAATTTAAAATCCTGATTCATTTTTTCAGTTATTATACTACCTGTTATTTCTCCTTTTTCAGAATATATAAATGGCTTTATCAGGATATTTTCCTGGAATAATAAATTTCTTTTCCCGTAAAGTTTATATAATGATTCTTTAGCGCTCCAGTAAATATAAAGCTTTTCAAAGCGTGATGTGGTTCCAATATTTTTTATTTCTTCATCGGAAAGATATTTGTGTATCACCTTTTCAATTTTCGGATGAATGATTTCAATATCGATGCCCACAGATTTTGTTTTACTAATAACTGCCGCTGAAAATTTTCCGGAATGGGAAACAGAAAGATGATGCGAATTGTCAGCCAAATAAGGCTTTCCATTATCATCATAAATTACATGCGAATATTCTTCGGGAGTAATAAGTTCCATTAAAAGGTTTCGATAACTAAGCCAATGAAGTTTCCGGGTATCATTTTTAAAGCTGTTATATAATTCATTTTCTTCGTTATTCAATTTTATTTTCGAAAATAAAACATCTACGCTTTCTGTAATCTCCCACAGTCCAACGGTTGCGTTATTAATATTTCTTGTAAAAAGAATTCCCATTTAAATTTTTTATAAAACAAAGTTACAATTATTAATAATGATAGAAAGAAAATATTAAACCCCTACAGGGTTTCTATTTTTGTGGGATTGGTTTTTTACCAATATTCGACTCCTAACGGAGTCGGAGGCATTTACAAATGATTTCGTCCCGTTAGGGACGATAGGTTGGTAGAAAAATTAATTAAAGAAAATAAAGTGCCTTTAGGTACGAGATATTTATACCGATACGGAACAGATTTGCATTTTTCTTATTTTGTTCCTATCGGTATAACTCGTTCTAATTAAATTTACTTTTGCATTCTTAATAAGAACGAGTATAAAATATATTTCTGTTAAGCAAATAAATAAAATTCATTTTTATAATTCAAGTATTAATACCTGTTAAACATAATTTTTTATTTAATTATTTTTACAAAAAAATGAAAGCATGAAAAAACTTTTATTGATATTTCTTTTATTCACTATTATTGGCAAAGCGCAGAATACTTTACAATTTCTTTCTGCTAATACAGGTGCAGCTTGCCAGTCGATAAAATATTATAACGGATATGTGTTTACTGGAACAGGTTCAACGCTGCGTTCGTATTATGCCGGGAGTGGAGCTACAGTTCCTTATAATTCTGTTTTTGAATATCGCTATACATCTGAAATTATTCGGATGATTATTCATGACCATTATCTTTATGTTGCAGCTAACTATGATGGAATGAGTAAATGGGACATTTCGAATCCTGTGGCTCCGGTTAAACTATTTGATATACCTGTCGATAGTGTGAACATGTCAACACAGGGTATTGCTATAAAAGGAGATACAATTTTTTTAGCACAATATGCTAAAGTTTTAGCATATAAAGATTTTGGAAGTTCTTATTCTAAAATCGGGAGTTTTGGAAATGTGCCATTTGGCGGTCATCTTACTGGTGTTGCTGTGAAAAATAATTTATTGGCATATACCGTTTCGCAGTTTGGCGGACAGAATGGAGTTTATATTTACAATGCGAATAATTTTTCTTTCGTATCATTTCATCAGCTTGGAGGATTTTATACCGAGAATGTAATCTTCGGGAAAAATAATAACCTCTTGCATGTAATGGGAGGAACGAATTCAACCAACGGATATTTTTTCACACTCGATGTAACAAACCCTCTTTCGCCGCAAAAAGTTTTTGGCGATACAGTACTTGGAATATCGCTTGGAATTGCGATGGCGCTTCCATACAATGCCGAAAATATTAATGATACGATTTATGTTGCCAACTGGGGTGGACTAAAACCGGGCAATACCAGCAATTGTTTTATCCGTGTTTACGATGCAACCAATCCTTCCAATATACATTTGCTCACTTACATCAATGCAGGTTTGTGGCATTTTGACATGACCGTTCATTATCCGAAATTGTATGTTGCTTCGGAATGGTATGGTATTAAAACCGTTGATATCACTGATATTTTGAATCCTGTTGATGAAGGAAATACGTTGACCGGCGGATGGAATCTTTCATCTGATTCGTGGGGAAATTATATGGCGGTATCCAATGAGGGTTATGGTTTCAAACTGTATGATATTTCCGATGTTCATAATCCAGTTCTTACTGATGTGAATAATGATCCCGGTTTTTGCTTTCATTCTAATTTTAGTGATGATGGGAATTATATTTTTACTACAAACTCGTCATATCAAGGGTTTCGCGTGTACACGCGAAACCCGCTACAACAAATAAGTTTTATTCAGCAAGCGGTTTGTAACGGAAGATTTATAGTTTATCAGCATCGTATTTTTTCAAAACTCGATAATAGTATTGTAATTATTAATGTTGGCAATCCTGCTATTCCTTTTGTTGATTCAACGGTGAATATTACGTTTAATGATATGGCATTGGCAAATGGAAAACTTTTAGTTTCAACGAGCGACAGCATTTTTGCTTTTGATGTTTCGGGAAATAAATTTGAAAAAATTGCAAGCGTTGCGTTGGCTTCAAACCAGGATGCGCAAATGATAGCGGCATATAGCGATGAAACTTTTGTTTACATTACAAATAAAGGATTAACGCGCTACAAGCTTGTTTTTAATAATCCTGGATATTCATTGAATGAAGAATTTTATTCAACACTTGCAAATGGTGCACCTAACTATATGGCAACCGATTCATTTGGATTGTATCTTGCATACCGGCTCAAAGGTTTGTATGCATTGAATAAGCAAACTTTTGTGCAAACCGGCTTCTATCGCGGAGGACTTGATTATCGGAAGCTTTCTGACCAATATGGTGTAAGAGATTTATTTTGTAAAAATGATAAAATATTTTTTGTGGAGTATTTTGCGCAAACTTCTATTCTTACTAACGATAGCACGTATACATCAATACCGGTTTTAAATAATATTGAGGATAAAATTATGGTTTATCCCAATCCTTCCAACAGTTCAATAAATATTTCCTTTGGCTCTGAAATGCTTGAAAACCCAAAAGAAATAAGAATATATTCTATTACAGGTGTATTATTACATCATTCATTCATTGAATCATCATCAGAAAATATTAATATTTCTGAATTTCAAAACGGGATGTATTTTTTGAATTTATATGAAAACAATGAAATTATTTGTACAAGAAAATTTATCGTTGGCAAATGATTTTATTTATCTTTGCATTCCTAAAATTTAATATATGGAAAAAGCTGTTATGGAAAAAGAACTTAAGTATAAAGTTGCCGACATTGCTCTTGCTGATTGGGGACGTAAAGAAATTGAAATAGCCGAAAAAGAAATGCCGGGCTTAATGTCATTACGTGAAAAATTCGGGAAAGAAAAACCATTGAAAGGCGTTCGTATTTCAGGTTCATTACACATGACCATTCAAACAGCTGTATTGATTGAAACCCTTACAGAGCTTGGTGCTGATGTTCGCTGGGCAAGTTGCAATATTTTTTCCACACAAGATCATGCTGCTGCAGCCATTGCACAGCGTGGCATTCCGGTGTTTGCATGGAAAGGCGAATCGCTGGAAGAATATTGGTGGTGTACAAAAATGGCTTTGACTTTCCCCGGAAATAAAGGTCCTCAGCTTATTGTTGACGATGGTGGTGATGCAACATTGCTTATTCATAAAGGATACCAGGCTGAGAAAGATTCATCCATTCTGAATGTAAAACCTTCAAGCCACGAAGAAGCAGTTATTCTCCATGTGTTAAAAGAAACTTTGGCCGAAGACCCTAAAAAATGGCATCGTACAGTTGAGGAATGGCAAGGGGTTTCGGAAGAAACAACAACAGGTGTTCATCGTTTATACCAGATGATGGATAAAGGTGAATTGCTTGTACCTGCTATCAATGTTAACGATTCCGTTACAAAATCAAAATTCGATAACCTTTACGGTTGTCGCGAATCATTGGCCGACGGCATAAAAAGAGCAACCGATGTGATGATTGCCGGAAAAGTGGTTGTGGTGCTTGGTTATGGCGATGTTGGTAAAGGTTGCGCCAAATCAATGCGTTCGTATGGCGCTCGTGTTATCATTACTGAAATTGATCCTATTTGTGCACTTCAGGCAGCTATGGAAGGTTTTGAAATTACTACTGTTGAAGAGGCATTACCTGAAGGAAATATTTATGTTACTACCACAGGAAATAAAGATGTTATAACCATTGACCATATAGCTAAAATGAAAGATCAGGCTATTGTATGTAACATCGGCCATTTCGATAATGAGATTCAGGTTGACAAACTTGAAAAATATCCGGGAATTAAAAAAGTAACTATCAAACCACAGGTTGATAAATATATTTTCCCCGATGGTCATGAAATATTTTTATTAGCTGAAGGTCGCCTTGTAAACCTTGGCTGTGCTACTGGTCATCCTTCATTTGTAATGAGCAATTCATTTACAAATCAAACCCTGGCTCAACTCGATTTATGGAAGAACCGCGGGAAGTACGAAAAGAAAGTTTATCGCTTACCAAAATATCTCGATGAAGAAGTTGCACGTTTACACCTTGAAAAAATTGGTGTGAAACTTACAAAACTTTCAAAAATGCAGGCTGATTATATTGGTGTACCTGTCGAAGGTCCTTATAAAGCTGAGCATTACAGGTACTAAAATCAGGATTTTAAATATACTTTCCTTGCTGTCAACCTGAGTTTATCGAAGGTTAGGCAAGCGATTTATGAATTACAATTTCAAATCTACTCGTTTCACAGTCAGGCTGAGTTTATCCTGTCTAAATAATGCAAGCATTTTTTGATCTACGAATAAATTCTTTGGGCTTGGAATTTTGAATTTGAGTCTTAGGTTTTATTTGCAAACTTTTTCCATTGCTGCTGAAGCATCTGCCATTCCTAAATCATAGGCTTTTTGAAAATCGGCGCAAGCTTCATTTTTCTTTTCTATCTGAGCATAAGCCATTCCTCGAAGATAATAAGTGCGGGCTTCGTTAGGATTTTTTGAAACAGATAAATCAAAATCATTTATTGCTTCGGAGACTTTATTGAGGTTGATTTTTGCATAACCACGATTGCTGTATGCATCAGCAAATTCAGGATTTAATGAAATAGCTTTTGAAAAATCAGAAACTGCTGCATCAAATTTTCCGGCCATTCCATAAAGTATTCCACGCTGATTAAAATATTTTTCATTGTTTGAACTCTTTTCAATGGCTTTATTCAAATCTTCCAAAGCTCCCGTCAGATCCATAATTCCAAGCTTTAATAAAGCACGTTCGGAGTACATTTTATCATCTGAAGGGCTAATAGCTATAGCTTTATCATAATCCATTATAGCTTCTTCTATTTTTCCTGATTTGCTTTTTGCAACAGCGCGATTCGTATATGCATCAGCAGCATTAGGTTCAAATTTAATGGCATTATCAAAATCATTAATGGCTTGTTCGTAATTGTTGCTTAACACATAAGCATTTCCGCGATTAATATATGCTGCAGAACATTTTGGATATTTCTTTATAACATCATTCCACAGCGAAAAACTGTTTTTCCATGTACCTGTTCTGATAAAAGTTAATGCACCAAAAACTATTGAAATTACTATAATTCCGGGAAGAAATATTTTTTTATTTTTTTCGAAAAAGGGATGAATAAAAGTAAAAAATGAAAAATATATTCCAATGCAGGAAATGTATACATAACGTTCTTTAACAACCTGAGTGCCTACGGGGATAAGCTCTATCATGACAATGATGGTTAAAAGAAAAAATAAAAATCCGAATAAAATTTCTTTTTTGTTTTTTTTAATTTTTATCAAAAAATAAATTATTGCAATTAATAAAAATGGAATTATATAAAAAAATATCGGTAAAATATTTCCTGTTTTAACAGGATAAGGATGAAATGCCGACATCTTGAAAGGCAAGAAAACACTGATAACATAGAACGATAATGAATAGAGAATGAAAATTATCCTGTCGAAAAAATTATAATATTTTGTGATGTCAACGATATGTCCTGATTTCTGCCGGGCTATAATTGTAATAACCCCGAAAATAATTGATAAAATGAAAAACGGGATTTTAGTTACTAAATCTTTTCTTGAAATTTTAGAATTCAGAAAATAATCAAAAAGCAGTAATATCAGTGGAAGTGTCATTGCTGCTGATTTTGATAAAAGTGAAAAAACAAAGAAAGTCAACGATAAAAAATATTTCCCTTTTCGATTTTTGTCTTTTATAAAATCCAGATAAATATTTGCAGACAAAAAATAAAACAATGAAAACAATAAAGTGCTTGTTGCCGAAACCCATGCCACTGCTTCAGTTTGTAAAGGTGTTAATGCGAATAAAAAAGTAATTCCTAAAATTATTTCTTTAATATTCGTAAGCTTTTTCATCATACAAAAAACCAAAACAATATTTATTAAATGCAAAAGCAAACTGAATGAATGAAATGCCGGAGCTTTTATTCCGAATAAACTATTTATTACAGCAAAACAAAAAGTGGAAAAAGGTTGATACATTCCTACATAAAAAGAAGAAAAGATAAATTTTAAATTATGTAATGAAAGGCTTGTTATATCAGGGTTTCCGGTAACCTGGTCAATATCATCCCAATTCGTGAAACTATTATTGAATGTTGGTAAGAAAGCGAATATTGAAAAAATCAAAATAAGAAATAACCATTTGTATTCAATAAAATTAAATTTTGATTTCTTCAGAATAATTTCCTGTTCCATGAATATTAATTAAAAACATGAAGAATGTTAATGTTCCCGTCAAAAGAGGTCTGATATTGTTTAAGCATTATTGTGGCAGGTCCTTCAATAATAGAACCATCAAGCAGTAAAAATTTTGAACCGCAGCATGAATCTACAGCCATTACTGCCGATTGGTCTACCTCAACAAGTGCGCATGAATTGGATGGCTGGTAAGGGCAATCTCTTTCAAATGCAACAAATTCATCAACCGATTTGTGATAAATAATGATACCGCGAACTCCTCCGGTAACATAAATATACCCACCAACACTATTCAATCCTATATATTGCGTGGAGTTGATATCAACGTAAAAATTTACATAAACATATGGTATTTCATCCTTATCTTTTTTACATCGGGGTGTAAGTAAAATAAATAATGTAAGGAAAGAAAAAAATATAAACGGTTTATAAGTTCTTAATTTCATAAGATGGAATGAATTGCAAAGTTAAATAATAAACGTGAATTGTAGTTTATTATTTATTGTAATAAAAAATCTTATTAAACATTAGTGTAAAGCTTTAATTGATTGGATGCAGTTTTTATTTATATTTGTTATACCGATGAAAATCAAAAAATATATAATTCTAATTATTCTGATTTTAGTATCAGTATGGAATAAAAATATTTTTGCACAATATTCCATTTCAAATGGAGTAAGCCTTCCGGCAAGCGACACTGTTCGTGCATTAATAGTTTTTGTGCAGGTCGATTTTTCAACTGGTGGCTGCCCGTCAAATCTTCCTGATAATATTAATGGCAGCTGGCCCGAAGACTCTTTAGGTAAAAGACTACCTCCCGCAGATGCAGATAGTTATTTCGATTTCAGTATTCCTCCTTATGAAAAACCCAAAGAATATATTACCAAGTTTTATCATCAGGCGTCATTCGGTAATTATGTGCTTCTCGGTGATTATTATCCTGAAGTATTAACAATTCCCTGTAATAAAATAATTGTTAGTGATGAAGGATTGAATTGGGTGCTTGATTCATTAAATAAAAGAAATTCAGGGGATACTACAATTTATACAGTTCATGGTCTTCCGTTAAATGCATTTGACAAATGGACCATTACCAAATCAGGGCTTCCGAAAATAAAAAAACCCGACGGGAAAATAGATTTATTGTATATCATTTGGCGAAACAATCGTTTTCTTTATGGAGTGAACACTAAAGATATTTCAGGGTTTGGTGTTCATTCTACATCAGGAAAGCCATTTAAAAATATGAAAGGCGTAAATAATGTTTCTTCATATAATGCCGGTACAAGTGGTTCGCATGGATATTTCATTACTATTGCCGAACACCTTCATGCAATTTTTGGCGGGAATAATTGGCATACAGCCAATGGAAGAGGAGAACACACTTTTCTTGCTACATCAGATTCATATAGCGTTACAGGTCAGGCTCCGTCAACTATGCTATCTGCCTGCGGTTGGGATAGATGGATGATGAACTGGAAAAATCCCGATAAAAAATTTCTTATAAGCGCATTAAATGAAAACAACGAAGAAGTAAATACTGAACTAATAACTATTGATAGTATTCCGAATGGCGGAACCTTTATCTTGCGCGACTTTATGACTACCGGTGATGCATTACGCGTTAAACTTCCTCATATCAACTGGGAAAAAAAAGGTGATGTGAAAAATCAATATCTATGGATTGAGAATAGAAGAATGAATCCTGAATATGAAAATTATTATACCGAAGATTGTGCAGATAATAATAATGGGAAATTTCCAAACGGTACACCCGGTATTTATGTTTATGTCCAGGTTGGAAAAGATTTAAAACAAGGAGGCGAAGAAATATTCAATGCCGGGTATCCAATGCCTAACAGTCTTGGAAGTTTTTTATTCCCGCTTACTGCTGAAGGAAGTTATGATTTTAGTTATGCCTGGGATAAAATACAGGAACCTTCCGGAACATGCGGTAACTGGGGCAACAGGAATTTGCCCATAGATAAAGCAAAGAGTAAACCCAATCCTTTTACCGGTTTTTCTGATTTATATGAATATGTGGATTCGAATAATGATGGTAAACTTTATTCAGGTGATGACTTACAATCCGGACTTAGCGAAGTTGTTGGCGACACGGTTATCCATTATTTTTATTCAAGTGGCGACTGGCAGGATGCTTTTTGTAAAGAAACAGGAAATATAAAATTATCATTATCATCGAATCCTGCTCCGGTAACGGTTTATACACAAACAACAAATTATGAAGCAAAAAATTGTTACCTGGAAAAAGGAAAACCTGCATCGTTCGAAAACCGCACCATTTGGCTTAACGGACTTTCTGCTGAAATACTCGATGAAAATGTTTTCGGTAATGGAGAAATGAAAATAAAAATTCGCTGGGACGACTACAATGTTTCTCAAAATGTAAGATGGTGTGGTAATATTGCGCTTAGCCCTAATGATTTCGATACATTAAAACCTTCACTGATTTTAGAAAAGAATAAAACAATTCTTCTCGACAGGGGTTATAGTCCTACCAAAATCTCGGCAATAGAAAAGGATATTAATGGTCGTTATATTTTTACCGATTCAACAGTTTTTACATGTTTGGAAAACTCATTTCTATTAATGAATGCAGGTTCTGAGATAATTATTGATAATGGAAGCCGGTTAATTTTAGAAGCAGGCAGCATGCTTCAGATGACAAAAAATAATAAAATAATTCTGCGTAATGGAGGAGATATAAAAATTAAAGAAGGAGCAGTATTGAAAAAAGGTAAGAAATGCATTATCGTAAAAAAGAAAAATAAACAATAAAAAGTATTTAAAATAGTTTTACTTTTGAATAGCTATAGGAAAGAAATGAATATGAAAATTGGTAAAAAAATATTGGTTCTTCTTATTTGTATGCTGCCTTTTTTTGCAATGTCGCAAGGTAATGCAAAAAAAAGAGAACGTAAGCTTGAACAACAAAATGCGAAAAAAGATGCAGAAGCATTGAGGAGCTACCAGAAAGCGATAAAATCCCATCAAAAAAATCAGGATAAACCCACAAGAAAAAGAATGAAACAATCCGTTAAAGAAATGAAGCGTGGTCCGGGTAGTACTAAAAAAACCTTTTTCCTGAAACGGTGGTTTTCAAAGGATAAATAATAAGTGCTTATTTACAAAATGAAATTATTTTACCTTCGGCTTGCTTTATTAATTTTAGCGGTAATTGTGCTGCCATTGATGTCCTACACACAGCAAAGCAATTTCCGCTTCGATAAAATCACTTCCGAAAATATTAAAATCGAAAAAGGTCTTTCAGTAAATACCGTACATTGTATATTACAAGATGACAAAGGGTATATGTGGTTCGGAACATGGGATGGTTTAAATAAATTTGATGGATATAAATTTACAGTTTACAAAGCAAATGAACTGGAAGGCAACAACGAACTATGCAATCAAACAGTACGTTCATTATATAAGGATAAAAACGGGAATATTTGGATTGGCACGGAAGGCGGACTTAATAAGCTTGATATAAGGACAAAAAAATTCTTTCAATACAAGCACAATGTAATTGATAAGTATAGCCTGAGTAATGATACCGTAAGAGTAATATTTGAAGACTCTTTTGGAATCCTTTGGATTGGTACGCAAAACGGTCTGAATGTTTTTGATAAACAAACAGGAAATTTTTTTCAATTTTACTCAAATCCTACAGATAACAATAGTTTAAGCAATAATACAATTACCGATATTATCCAGGATAGGTCAGGGTATATATGGTTTGCTACACAAAAAGGGCTTAATAAACTTGATTTCCCCAATAAAAAAGTAACTCATTTTTTTTACAATAATCAAAATAAAAACAGCATTTGTAATGATACCATTAATTCAATTATAGAAAGTAAAAATGGAGATATTTGGATTGGTACAGCAAATGGGTTATGCAAATATGAAAACCAAAAATTCACCTGCTATAAACAGGAATCAAAAAATTCAAATAGTATTACCAGTAATAAAATAAGTAAAATTTTTCAGGACAGCAAAGGCTTGTTTTGGATTGGTACATCCGATAAAGGATTGATCACTTATGATGAAGTAAATAATACATTCGGGAAATATGAAAACTCATTAGATGATGTTAATAGTATTAGCAGTAATAGTATTTCTTATATTATGGAGGACAGATCTGGAATTATATGGGTTGCAACAGAAAAAGGTGTTAATAAAATTGATAAGAATTCCAATAAATTCAGGCATTACCAGCATATAGAAAATATTGAAAACAGTTTAAGCAATAACTCGGTTTGGGATTTTTATGAAGATGACGATAATAATATTTTTATATGTACTGATGGTGGATTGAATGTTTATAATAGAAAAACAGGAAAAATTAAAAAATTAAAAAACAGTTCCGCTAATGGAAATATAAAATCAGAAAGCAAAATATCAGCTGTAATTAAAGATGAAGATGGGTATATATGGATAGGTACAGGTGATGCCGGTGTTAAAGTTTTGCAGATGAACGGAAGCGAAAATTATAGCGAAGTAGATCTGTTTAAAGATTTTAATTATAAAATAGATAAAACAATATGGTGTTTACACCAGGATAAAAATAAAAATATCTGGATTGCCACAAATAACGGGCTATATAGGTTTAATAAAAAAAATAATGAATTAAAATCATTTAAATATTATTCGTATAATCCTTATAGTATTAGTAGCAATATTATATATTATATATATGAAGATACCGAGGGTGTTCTTTGGTTTTGTACATATAATGGACTGGATAGATATTATAAGAAAAATGACAAATTTTATGCATATAAACATATTCCAAATAATTCACAGAGTCCAAGTACAAATACTATTTATAGCATTTTTGAAGATAAAAACGGAATAATGTGGATAGGCACTTTTGGTGGAGGACTGAACCGATTTGATAAAACTACCGGAACGTTCAAATATTATACAGAAAAAGATGGATTAGCTAATAATGTTGTATATGGCGTTCTTGAAGATAATAACAGTAACCTTTGGATTAGCACCAATAGTGGGATTTCAAAATTCAATAAAACGGAAACCTTTGTTAATTACGATGTGAAAGATGGTGTGCAGAGCAGTGAATTTAACGGGAATGCTTTTCTAAAAACAAAGGATGGTGAATTTTATTTTGGAGGCATGAATGGATTTAATGCTTTTTATCCCAACGAAATAAAACGAAATAAATTTATACCTCCTATAGTTATTACAAGCTTTAAAATATTTAATGAAATTCAAAAGAGCGAAATTCAGGACGGAAATACCATTACCCTTTCTCATAATGATAATTTCTTTTCTTTTGAATTTTCAGCACTTGATTATTCCAATCCTATAAAAAACAGGTATAAATACAAACTTGAAAACTTTGATAAAGGATGGATATTTTGCGATGCCAATCGTCGGTTTGCCGAATATACCAAGGTAAACCCGGGTACTTATAAATTATTGATTAGGGGAACTAACAGCGATGGTGTATGGAATGATAAAGGCATTTCAATTACTATTATTGTTAATCCTCCCTGGTGGGCCACATGGACTTTCAGAATATTATTTATAATATCGGTTATTGCAATTACCTGGTACATTCTTGGAAGACGTTTTCAGCAAATTCGTAAGAAGCACGAGATAGAAAAAAAAGTTATTGAAATTGAAAAACAACTTTTTGAACTTGAACAGAAATCCTTACGACTTCAGATGAATCCTCATTTTATTTTTAATTCATTGAATTCTATTCAAAGTTTTATTATAAATAATGATTCCGATAAAGCTACTTTATATCTTGCAAAATTTGCTCAACTGATGAGGCTGATACTTGCAAATTCCCGCGAATCCTATGTCCCCGTAAAAGATGAATTAAAGTCATTGAAATATTATATGGATATTGAAAATCTTCGATTCGATAACAAATTCGATTATAATATTAATATTGATCCAGAAGTTGATGATGATTTTATAGGAATACCGCCCATGATTATTCAGCCATATGTGGAAAATGCTATTTTACATGGAATAGTAAATAAACAAGGACGGGGAAAAATTTCAATAAACTTATCATTAAAAGATGATTATATCTTTTGTATTATTGAAGATGATGGAGTGGGGCGGGCAAAAGCAGAAAATATAAAAAGCATGTCAGGCTTACATCATAAATCAAGTGGAATGATTATTACAAGGGAACGCCTGGAAATTATCAATAAGCAGTTAAAAGGAAAAATTTTACTAAATGTTATTGATTTAATGAATGAGAATAATGAAGCAATAGGAACAAGAGTGGAAATTTTTATTCCTTTTATCGAAATGTAGAAAAGTAATTGAATATGATTTTATATATTTGTTAATCGTAAGTTTTAAAACCATGGATAAAATTAGAACAATAATAATAGATGATGAGAAAACCTCACGTGAAACATTGTTAGGATTACTGAAGCGTTATTGTAAGAACGTTGAAGTGGTTGCCGAGGCTGACGGATACCGCAACGGTATTGAAGTTATTCATAAGTTTAAACCCGATGTGGTTTTTCTTGATATTCAGATGCCCGATGGCAGTGGATTTAAAATGCTCGAAGACATTGGAGAAATAAATTTTGAAGTGATATTTTCAACGGCTTATGATCAGTTTGCTATCAAAGCAATAAAATATAGCGCTCTTGATTATTTGCTGAAACCCATAAACCCGGAAGATCTTATAAATTCTATAGAAAAGCTGGAAACAAAACTTACAAAAGGGAAAGACAATACTAATGTTAAATTTCTTATTGATACTGTAAAATCACCAAATTTAAATACAAAGAAAATTGTTCTTTCAACTTCAGAAGGTATGCATATTGTTGACATTGATAATATCATTCGCTGCGAGTCGGAAGATTATTATACAAAGTTCTTTTTTAAAGATGGTAAAACCATAATGGTTTCGCGTACTCTTAAAGAAAATGAAGAATTGTTAAGTGAATTTAATTTTATACGTCCACATAAATCACATCTTATAAATTTGAAATATGTAAAAAGTTTTCTAAAAATTGATGGCGGTTCTATTGTAATGACAGATGGAAGCTATGTGCCTGTTTCCCGCAGAAAGAGAGAACAAATATTGGATATCATCAACCACTTGTAGTTTTATAAAGGAAATTCATTTTGCCTTTATCTGTTATTTTTTTACCGTTAACTTTTTTATTCATACCGTTAACTGGTTAATCTTTTTTATTTATAAGTCATATAACTAACTTTACATCAATTTTATAATAAATTGTTAATAAAATATTTATTGCATGAAACATTTATACGCTTAACATTCCAAATACATATTCTCCATTCCGGGAGATTTATATTGAAATCTGCATAAATGCCTTCCGTGCGATAATTATAAAATTAAAAGGTCTAATATTTAAGCATATATGAACTTTTTTATATTCGTTAAAGAAAATATTTGGATTATATTTTTTTTTATTTTTAACTTTACCGCCTTTTATAACACATTATTATTCTAACATAAATTAATGCATATGCTACGTAAGTTACTTGTTTTTACTGCACTGGTTCTGGTTGCAAATACCATGGTACTTGCCCAGTCGTCAGGTACATTGAAGGGCAAACTGATTGATAAAACTACAAAAGAAGCAATCCCGTTTGCCAGTGTTGTTATCGAATCTGGAGGTAAACAGTACGGCGGTGTCAATACCGATATTGACGGAAACTATACTATTAAACCTATTCCTCCTGGAAAATATGATGTTAAAGCAGTTTATGTTGGTTATAAACCATTGCTTATAAAAGATGTTATTATTAATAATGATAAAATCACATTCCTTGATATTGATATGGAACAGTCAGTTCAAACCCTTACTACATTTGAAGTAAAGGAATATGCTGTTCCACTTATTTCCAAAGACCAGACACAAACCGGAGGTACAATGACTTCTGAAGAAATGTCGAAAATGCCCGGGCGTTCTGCTACTTCTGTTGCAGTTACGGTTGGTGGTGTATTCTCTCAGGATGGTGAAATGGGAAGCATCAGGGGACAACGTTCAGAAGGTACCGTTATGTATATTGATGGTGTTAGAGTACGAGGTTCTTCAAGTTTGCCACAAGCTGCTATTGAAGAAGTAACGGTTGTTACCGGAGGTTTACCTGCACAGTATGGTGATGCTACCGGTGGTATTGTTAATATTACAACAAAAGGTCCTTCCCGTGAATTCGGAGCAGGAGTTGAACTTGTAACTTCTCAGTATTTAGATGCATATGGTTATAATCTGGTTGGATTTAATTTACAAGGTCCATTGATCATGGGAAGGGATTCAACAAAGGAATCTTCATTACTTGGTTATTTTATTTCAGGTGAATTATCATCAATAAAAGATGAGAATCCTTCGAGTATTGGTTCTTATAAAGTGAATGATGAAAAATTAGCAGAACTTGAACTTACACCGCTTCGTCCTTCAGGTACAGGTTTTGGAGCATTCCTCAATTCAGAATTTATCACTAAAGATGACCTTGTAAAAATGAAGGCTAAACAGAATGCTTTATCACAGGGAGCAAATCTTTCAGGAAAAATAGATGTTAGAACAACAGCAAATACAAATTTAACTTTTGGCGGTTCTATGGATTATAGCAGTGGTAATGCATGGATTTACAGTTATTCATTGTTCAATAATAAGAACAATCCTTTAACTACAAGTAATACATGGCGTGTTTATGGTCGTTTTACACAACGTTTTCCAACGGATAAAGACAGTAAATCGTTAATAAAAAATGTTTATTATTCTTTACAGGCTGACTTTTCAAAATACTATGCAGTAACTGAAGATGCTGAACATAAAGATAATTTATTCGATTATGGTTATGTTGGTAAATTCACTACACATAAAAAGAAATCTTTTGAATT
This sequence comes from Bacteroidales bacterium, assembly GCA_035353855.1. Lineage (NCBI taxonomy): Bacteria > Pseudomonadati > Bacteroidota > Bacteroidia > Bacteroidales > Bacteroidales bacterium. The sequence goes on from DAOQAK010000025.1 coordinate 33,864, forward strand.
TGGTTCAGATACTACATTAAATTATAATAATATATGGGTTCATAATGGCTTTGCTGATACCTTATATGAATTTGAACGCGCTGAAGTTAATCCGGGACTTGCAAATTATACGGAATTATATTATAGCTTGTATCCACTAAGTTCAGGTTTCTATCAAAATTCCGTTGATGTTCAAGCAGGTGGTGGTTTGCTTAATGGACAACAACCCGATCCTGTTTATGGTTTATGGGCAAATACTGGAACAAAATATGATTTATATCGTGTAGAGGACGAACAACAAATCGGAATAAATGCTGCCGGTTCTGCTGATATTGGGAATCATGCTATTCAGTTTGGTTTGCAATACGAGCAACGCGTTGATGCATATTATGCTTATACCCCGATTGGTTTTTGGACAGTAATGCGCCAGTTGGTTAATAAGCATATCGAACAGCTGGATACAAAAAATCCACATCCTGTATATGATGATATGGGAGTTTTTCAGGATACTGTATGGTATGACAGATTACTTGACCTTTCATCACAATCATATTTTGATTATAATTTACGTAAAAAACTTGGTCTTGATCCTAATGGTCTTGATTGGATTGATGTAGACAACCTTGATCCTTCTACATTCTCTGTTGATATGTTTAGCGCAGATGAATTATTAAATGAAGGTAATGTTTTTGCATCTTATTATGGTTACGATTATACAGGTAAAAAACTTAAAAATAAACCTACATTCGAAGATTTCTTTTATTCAAAAGATGATTATGGTAATTATAAAAGAGAAATAGGTGCTTTTGAACCTATTTATATGGCAGGATATATTCAGGATAAGTTTTCATTCAACGATTTGATATTTAACGTAGGTTTACGTATCGACCGTTATGATGCAAATCAAAAGGTACTTAAAGATCCATATTCTCTTTATGAAACTCTTTCGGTTTCTGAGGTAAAAAATCTTGGTGGAAACGAGATTACACATCCTTCAAACATGGGTTCTGATTATGTTGTATATGTTAATGATTTAAAAAGCCCTACTGCTGTTGTTGGTTACAGGGATGGAAGCACATGGTATAATGCCGAAGGTACAGAAATTTCTGACCCTACTGTTTTAGAAACACCTTCAGGTATTGCACCTTGTCTTGTTAATCCTAATAGTAAAGAACTTAAAGTTTCAGCTTTTAAAGATTACGTACCGCAGACAAGCTACATGCCTCGTATTTCATTCTCATTTCCAATTTCCGACGTAGCGTTATTTTTCGCACACTATGATGTATTAACTAAACGTCCTACCGATGGAAATCGTTTTAACCCAACTGATTATCTTTTCTTTGAAAATGTTAAAAATACTATCGCAAACCCTGATTTAAAACCGGATAAAACGATTGACTATGAATTAGGTTTCCAACAAAAACTTAATAATTCATCATCATTAAAACTTTCTGCATATTATCGTGAAATGAGAAATCTTGTTCAGATTTATAAATATGTAGATGCTTATCCAAGAACTTACACCTCATATAATAATATAGACTTTGGTACAGTAAAAGGATTAACCATTAGTTATGACTTAAGAAGAACAAGTAATGTATGGATGAAAGCCAGCTATACATTACAGTTTGCTGATGGTACAGGTTCTGATGCTACATCTGGTTTTAACCTGGTTAGTTCCGGACAACCTAATTTACGTACTACTATGCCTTTGGATAATGACCGTCGTCATACACTTACTTGTGTTATTGATTATCGTTATTCAGAAGGTAAATTGTATAATGGTCCGGTATGGACAAAAAAAATAAAAGGAACGGATAAAGTAAAATCTGTACCAATATTCCAGAATACAGGTGTAAACTTCACATTCTCTGGTGGCTCAGGTACACCATACTCTCGTTCTAGTAAAGTAGTAGGTCTTACAGGTGGTGGCGCTACAGTTCTGCAAGGTTCTATGAATGGTTCAAGGTTACCTTGGTCTTTTAGAATGGATGCTCGTATTGATAAAGATATAACTTTAAAATTCGGAAAAAAAGATTCCAAGAAAGGAAAAGAAGCATACCTTAATATATACTTACAAGTGTTAAATGTTCTGGATACTAAAAATATATTGAATGTTTATGCTGCTACTGGTAATGCTGATGATGACGGATACCTTGCTGCAGCTGAATTCCAGTCAAGTATTAATACACAGCTTGATCCTTATGCATATCGCGATATGTATTCGACTTATGTTAACAGCCCATATAATTATAGTCTTCCAAGAAGAATACGTTTAGGAGTTGTTTTTGACTTTTAATTATGGCATGTATATAAATTATAAATGAAAAATCTATGGTTATGAAAAATAATATTCGTTTGTTTTTATTAGTAACATTCGGTTCGTTAATTTTTGCTGAATTTACATTTGCTGAGAAATACCATTATGGTTCTGTTGGCAAAGAGCAACAAAGTGTTAATAAACTGAATGCCGAGTCTTGCTCTCCTGCTACCGGTAGTACGGATTTGAATATAAATAATGTAAAAGCCAGAATAAATACTGGTGGTGATATGTGGTGGGATTTATTAGGTACAGCCAAATACGAAGTTCCTAAAGGTTCCGGAAAAACATCTCTTTTCTCTGCTGCTTTATGGATTGGTGGTGTTGACGTGAACGGACAGCTTAAAGTTGCTGCACTTCGTTATCGTCAGAGCGGAAACGACTATTGGCCTGGCCCGCTTACTAATGACGGTACAGCTTCTGTTGACGCTTCAACTTGTGAATTATATGATAAACATTTTGTAATTACCCGTGCTGAAGTGGATGATTTTATTGCATGGTGGAATGATAAACCAAGTTATCCCGACTATGTTCCTCCTAAATCTATTACAGAATGGCCTGCTCATCCTGAAGGACAAAATACAAATAAACAAAGTCATTATTTAGCTCCATTCTTTGATAATGATGGAAATGGTGAATATGATCCTAATTTTGGAGATTATCCATACTATGATATAAACAATGATCTTTGCCCTACAAATCCTGAGAATTTAGGAAATCAAGCAGCTCATACAGCAGAAGGTAATGGTATTTTAGTTGACCAGGTACTTAAAGGCGACCAGACTTTATGGTGGGTTTTTAACGATAAAGGAAACCTTCATACAGAATCATTAGGCGCACCAATTGGATTAGAAATTAGAGCACAGGCTTTTGCATTTGCTACCAATGATGAAATAAATAACATGACTTTTTATAGTTATGAAATTATTAACCGTTCAACATATCGTTTAACTGATACATACTTTAGTCAATGGGTTGATACCGACCTTGGTGATGCTACTGATGACTATGTTGGTTGTGATGTTGGAAGAGGTTTGGGGTATTGTTACAATGGTGATGATGTTGACGGAACAGGAAAACCTAAGGATTATGGCGAACAACCACCAGCTGTTGGGGCCGATTTTTTCCAGGGACCTTACATGGATCCTGACGGTATTGATAATCCTAAAACTGATGCCACAGGTACACAGCTTTGTGATGTAAGTATTAATGGTGTAAACTTCGGTAATGGTATTGTAGATGATGAACGTTTCGGAATGAGAAGATTTGTTTATCATATTAATGCAGTAGGAGTAATGGGCGATCCAGTTATCGCAATTGATTATTATAACTATCTAAGAGGTATTTGGAAAGACGGAACCAAAATGCAATGGGGCGGCAATGCACATGCTCCCGGTACAGGTGTTTGTGGTCCGGAATGTGATTTTATGTTCCCCGGTGATACTGATCCTTGTAATTGGGGAACTGCCGGACAAGTTCCAAGTTGTACTCCATTTTGGACAGAAAAAACCGTAGGGAATACTCCTGCTGACCGTCGTTTTATGCAATCAGCCGGTCCTTTTACTTTGGAAGCCGGAGCAGTAAATTATATTACCGTAGGTATTCCCTGGGCAAGAGCAACATCAGGTGGAGCTTGGGCTTCAGTAGAACTTTTAAGAGTTACCGATGACAAATGCCAGCGATTATTTGATAATTGTTTTAAAGTAGTTGATGGACCAGATGCTCCAAATTTAACTATCCAGGAACTTGATAAAGAAATTATTCTTTATATAACAAATAATAAAACTTCAAATAATTATAATGAATCATATGTTGAATGGGATCCATCAATTGTTTCTCCTGATTCTTTACCATCTTCACAGCGTTATGACTCATTATATCGTTTCCAGGGCTACCAGGTTTTCCAATTGAAAGATGCAACAGTATCCGTATCTGAAATACATGATCCTGATAAAGCTCGTCTTGTAGCACAGTGTGATGTTAAGGATTTTGATAAAAATGGTAATCCGGTTGCACAGCTTGTAAATTATTATTATGATGAAGCTGTTGGAGGAAATACTCCTGTAGAGGAAGTATATGGAGAAAATAAAGGAGTTGTTCATTCTTTCCGCTTAGTAAATGATATGTTTGCTTCAGGAGATAGTCGTTTGGTTAATCATAAACAATATTATTATGTTGCTCTTGCATACGGATATAATGAATATATGAAATTTTCACAGGAACCTAACTCTCAAATACCTGGAATTAGTGGTTTAACTGGTCAGAAAAAACCTTACCTGGCTGGTCGTAAAAATATAAAAGTATATACTGCGATACCTCATAATCCTGCTCCTGAAACTAGTGGTACTATTTTAAATTCAGGTTATGGTTCTGGTCCGAAAATTACAAGAATTGAAGGTCAGGGTAACGGTGGAAACGTACTTGATTTAACTCAGGCTTCTGTTGATAAAATTCTTGAAAATGGATTCTTTGCTGAACCAGAATATAAAAATACAAAAGGTCCGGTTAATGTAAAAGTTATTGATCCGTTAAATGTAAGAAATTCTTCTTATACCATATCTTTCGACAGTTTAGTGGGAGTTAAAGTTCATCAGGTATCAGGTGCTACCGTTAATACAGGTGGAGATACTGCAACTATGCAAGTTTTTGTATGGAATTTAAAAGACAATAATTCCGGAGAAGTTTTTCATTCAGATAAATCTATACAGGTAGCAAATGAACAATTGTTTCTTGACCTTGGTATTTCTGTTGAAATAGGCCAGGTATGGAAACCTGGTTATTATAAAGTAGGTGCACTTACATCAAATGGGAAAACAGATGATGTATATGCTTCATTAGCTCCAGATAACGGATTTTTAGAAGCAACAATTGAATATGCTGACAGCTCTCAGCGATGGCTTTCAGGGGTACCTGATATTGACGGTGGCGGATTTTGGAACTGGATTCGTTCAGGAACATCTGTTGATGATAATTACCCTAATAATAGTGATTATACAAATCAGGATAATGGTGAGAATTTTGAAAAAATGATTGCTATAAGCGATATTGGAACAGGTGGTACATGGGCTCCTTATAGATTATGTGCAAAAATCAGTAATGATTTAGGTACTGGCGAAGCAGGTTATGGAGTTTCCTATAATGTCAATACTTTTCCACAAAACAGAATGTATAATTTAGCAAGTGTTGATTTAGTTCTTACTTCCGATAAAGATAAGTGGTCAAGATGTGTGGTACTTGAAACATGCGAGGATGCTAATTCTGCATTATGCCAAGGTAATGTTAAAAAATTCGATCTTAGGGCAGCACCTTCTGTTGATAAAAGCGGTAACCCGGATAATTCAGGTACAACAGGAATGGGATGGTTCCCTGGTTATGCTATAAATATTGAAACTGGTGAACGTTTGAATATAATGTTTGGGGAAAATTCATGGTTAGTTGGGGAACATGGCAGAGATATGCAATTTAATCCGACTTCAAATTATGAAACAGAAATAGGAACTCCCTTATGGGGAGGAGAGCATTTCGTATACATTTGTGGACATAATGGAGATGATGCTAAAGATGTTCCTGCATATGATGGTTGTCAGAGAATTTATGACTTATTCCAGGAAACAGATCCTGGTACTTATGCAAATAATAAAAAAGCTGTTTTTAAAGACATATTATATGCAGGTGTTCCAATGGCTTCAGCTAATGCATCCTGGTTATCAAATGATGTAAAAATTAGATTTAGAGTTGCAAAACCTTATACTATTAATTATTCTACAACAGGTTCAAGTATACCTGTAAATAATAATTATCCTATGTATACTTTCTCTACCGGTGATATTTTTACAGAAACCCAAAATGTAGATGCAGCAAAAACAGCTCTTGACCTTATCAATGTTGTTCCTAATCCTTATTATGGATATTGTGGATACGAAGAAAACCAACTTGATAATAGGATAAAAATTACCAACCTTCCTGAAGTTTGTACTGTAACAATATACACTGTTGACGGAGTTCTTATAAGGCAATTTACAAAAGATGAGATAAAAACTTCTTTAGATTGGGATTTGAAAAATTTTGCAGGAATTCCTATATCAGGAGGTATTTATCTGATACATGTTAAGGCAGAAGGTATAGGTGAGAAAGTTATTAAATGGTTTGGAACAATGAGACCAATCGACCTAAACTCATTCTAATAATGTAATATAATTAGTGTTAACGATAATAAAATAATTAATATGAAAAGATTATATAAAATTTCAACAATTGTAATATTAATCATTACATTATTTCCTGTTGTGAAAATACAGGCTGGGAATGAAGACAGGTCAGGACAGGCGGGAGCTTCAGAGCTATTAATCAACCCCTGGGCAAGAAGTTCAGGATGGGGTGGAGCTAACTCGGCTACAGTTCATGGACTGGAAGCAATTTATATGAATGTTGCAGGAACAGCATTCACTAAAAAAACAGAATTGATTTTCTCGCGTACCAATTGGCTTCAAGGGTCGGGAGTTAAAATTAATAATTTTGGTCTTTCTCAAAGGCTTAGCGAAACAGGAGTGCTTAGCTTTTCTATAATGTCAATGTCTTTTGGAGAATTGTTGATCACTACTGTTGATCTTCCTGAAGGAGGAATTGGAACATTTTCACCGAACTTAATGAACATTTCCATTTCTTATGCAAAAACATTTTCTAATAGCATTTACGGTGGAATTGCTTTTAAAATTATTTCTGAATCGATTTCCGATGTTTCAGCACAAGGTATTGCTATAGATGCAGGTATCCAATATGTAACTGGTGAAACTGAAAATATTAAATTCGGTATAGCCATGAAAAATGTTGGTCCACGCATGATGTTTAAAGGTGATGGCTTATCTTTCAGGGGTTATATACCCGGTAATGTAAACCAATTTACAGTTGAACAACGTTCTGCCCAGTACGAATTACCTTCATTGATTAACATTGGTGCTGCTTATGATTTTAATTTTAATGAAAGCAATAAACTTACTGCAGCAGCAAACTTTACTTCAAATTCTTTTACAAAAGACCAATATATTTTTGGCTTGGAATATAATTTTAAAAACTACTTAATGATAAGAGGTGGTTACGCATATGAAAAAGGAATTACCGAAGCAGCTGAAAGAACTACAGCTTATACAGGACCTTGCGGTGGATTTACAGTTGATATTCCATTAAACAAAGAAAAGGGCTCTACATTCGGTATAGATTATTCATATAGAGATACAAATCCTTTTGAAGGAACACACAGTATTGGTGTTCGTATCAGCTTGTAATTAATAAATAATATTATCTTTGTATAAAGAATCCCGTTCCGATAATTATCGGATTTGCGGGATTCTTTATCTTATATATATAGGGAACGAATAAAAAATATTTTATTAATGGAACAAATGTATTATACCAAAGAAGGTCTTGATAAAATTAAGGAAGAATTAAACAGACTTAAAACAGTTGAGCGACCATTGATATCACAACAAATTGCTGAAGCCAGGGATAAAGGCGACTTGTCGGAAAATGCTGAATATGATGCAGCAAAAAATGCACAGTCAATGCTTGAGCTTAAAATTTCAAAAATGGAAGAACTTGTCAGCAATGCAAAAATTATTGATGAATCAAAATTGGATAGTTCTAAAGTATTGATACTTTCAACGGTTAAAATAAAAAATCTGAAGAATAATACGATCATGACTTATACGCTGGTTCCTGAAAATGAAGCAAATTTAAAAGAAGGAAAAATATCGGTAACATCACCTATAGCTCAAGGATTACTCGGGAAAAGCGTTGGTGAAAAATCGGAAATAAAAATTCCGGCAGGTTCATTAACACTTGAAATACTAGAAATAAAAAGACAATAAAATGGCTTCAATTTTTTCAAAAATTGTAAAAGGAGAAATCCCTTGTTATAAAATTGCAGAAACAGAAAATTGCTTTGCATTCTTAGATATTAATCCGCTTGCCAAAGGGCATACTCTTGTTATTCCAAAGAAAGAAACGGATAATTTGTTTGATTTAGATGATAGCACATACAGCGAACTTTGTCTGCTTGCAAAGAAAATAGCAATAGCTATTAAAAAAAATATACCATGTAAAAAAGTTGGAGTAGCTGTTGTTGGTTTGGAAGTTCCTCATGCACATATTCATCTTATTCCCATAAACGGTATTTTCGATATAGATTTCAGTAAGCCTAAACTTAAACTTAAAGAAGAAGAATTAAAAGAAATAGCTTTAAAAATATCATCTTCAATTTTTTAGGTTATTTTATACCGACAGAAAAGAGGTTTGTAAAAATATTTTTTGTTTTCTGTACGGTATAACTCGTTCTAAACAGTTTTGCTTTTGTAAACCTGAAAAGAACGAGTATAAACCAGTTTTTTTGTTTACGGAATATTTTCTATATTTACTAGAAAATAATAAATTATGGAAACGTATAATAACTCTAATCAAAACAATTCGCAAAATCAGGGTGGGCTTTCTACTAATATTATATTAAAAATATGCGGAGCATTAGCTGTGGTGTTTTTAATGTTCCTTCCTGTTGCTGGTTGCGAAGGTTACAGTAACTATAATGTTAATGGATATGATATTATTTTTAAAGCGAAAGAACTAAGTGTGTTTTTAATATTTTTTATAATATCAGTTTTGTGTGGTGTAGCAATATTATTTTTTAATAAACCGATTCAATTTATTATTGTTTCACTTTCAGGGTTGATTGCATTTCTGGCAGCTTATTTTCTTGCTAAAAGCAAAGACGGGATGCAAATGATGGAGATGAAAATTGGAGCTTACCTGGCAATGCTAACCTATATTGCTATTGCTGTAATAAGTTTTATTAAAAATTCAACAGAGAAAAAACCTTTATATAATCAACCATTTACTCAGCAGCCATATCAGCAGCAACCACAATATAATCCGCAACAGCAAAATCCGACACAACAATATTCACAGGCACAATATAACCCACAGCTGCAAAAACCAACACCACCATTAAGACCAAAATTTTGTACAAAATGCGGAAATAAATTTCCTGAAAATTACCAGGGAAAATTTTGCACACAATGTGGCGCATCTATTCAATTACCCAAGCAATAGAAGGACTAGTATGCAGATTTGAACTGTTTCAGAAAACGTAAATCATTTTCTGAGAACATACGAATATCTTTTACTCTATATTTAAGATTAGTGATGCGTTCAATGCCCATTCCAAAAGCATAGCCTGAATAAATTTCGGGATCGATGTTACAATTTTTTAGTACGTTCGGGTCAACCATACCACAGCCTAATATTTCAACCCATCCGGTGTGTTTGCAAAATGCACAACCTTTACCGCCGCATAAAAAACAGGATATATCCATTTCAGCTGAAGGCTCAGTAAAAGGGAAATAGGATGGACGTAATCTTGTTTTTGTGTCTTCGCCAAACATTTCTTTTGCAAAATAAAATAATACCTGTCGAAGGTCAGCAAAGGAAATATTTTTATCAACATATAATCCTTCAACTTGATGGAAGAAGCAGTGAGCGCGCGAAGAAATAGCTTCATTGCGATATACTCTTCCCGGAAATAATTTTCGAATGGGTGGCTTTTCGCTTTCCATTACACGGATTTGCACTGAAGAAGTATGGGTACGCAAAGCAATATCCGGATTCTTTTTAATAAAGAAAGTATCCTGCATATCGCGTGCTGGATGCTCTTCGGGAAAATTCAATGCACTGAAATTATGCCAGTCGTCTTCAATTTCCCTTCCTTCCGAAACGGTAAAACCAATACGTGAAAATATTTCATTTATTTTATTCCTGATGATTGATAAGGGATGACGTGCTCCAACATCAATGAAATCAGTAGGAAGCGAAAGGTCGTTGTCATTTTTATCAGAATGCACAGTTGATTCAAAATCATTTTTAAATTTATCAAATTTCTCTTGCGCGGAATTTTTCAGATCGTTCAGTAGTTTACCTACTTCTTTTTTTTCTTCAGCTGCAACATTTTTTAAATCATTGAAAAGTCCTGTAACCAAGCCTTTCTTAGAAAGATATTTTATACGGAATTGTTCAGCATCTTCAATATTTTTGGCTGAGAATTTTTCAATTTCTTTTAATATTTCCTGAATTTTACTATGCATGAAAATAAAATTATTCAATTACTTTAACTGTCATTTTTACATCTTGTTTTGGCCTGTTAAATTTTGGGTCCACTTTAACAGCAGCAATCTTATCAACTACATCTAATCCTTCATAAACCTCACCAAAAACCGTATAATTACCATCAAGGTGTGGAGTTCCTCCAATAGTTTTATATACTTCGCGTTGTTCTTTGGTGTAAGGTTTTCCTACACGCTGTTCAAAGAAGTTTAATTCTTCGTCAGAGAATTTTTTACCCTGAACAATGTAGAATTGCGAACCTGACGAAGCCTTTAGCGGGTTTACATCATCACCGGTTCTGGCGGCAGCTAATGCGCCTTTTTTATGAAAATACTTTGAAGCATCTATTTCAGCAGGAATGGTATATTCGGGACCACCGTTTCCAAGAATTGCTGTTGAATCGGCATTTTTTGAATCGGGGTCGCCACCTTGTATCATAAAATTTTGAATAACCCGGTGAAAAATAGTACCATTAAAATAACCTTCTTTAGCAAGTTTAATAAAATTATCGCGGTGCTGTGGTGTGCCATTGTACAGTTTAATTTTAATATCGCCAAAACTTGTACTGATACAAACTTTTTTTAACGAATCGTCAGAAAGATTTTGATGTGTGCTCATAAAAGATGCTCCTGTGTAAGAATAGAAAATTGTTATGATAAATAAACCAGCAAAAAATGATACGATCTTTTTCATATTAGAGTTGATTTGCTTAGTATAAATAAATTTATTATGTTTGCATGTTAAAACAACAAAATTACAAATATTCGTGAACTATGAAAGCAATATTTAAATCCATTTTCATAATATTCATTTTATCTTTTATTGTTTTCTCATTTTCTACCTGCAAGAAAGATACAGAATGTGATGCAGTAATAACAGTAAAGCTGGAAAGCGATACCACATCGGTTGTTCCGGGGGCTTTAGTGGAATTAAAGAAACACGATGTTTACATTCAGGGGATAAGCGATGCTGCCGGACAGTTCAGGCATACTTTCAAATTGGATGCTATTCTTGATGTTGCTGCTACTTTAAATGGAACTCCTGATACATTATCGGGTGCAACAGTTATTCGTTTAAAACCTGGTGAAACGGTTTATAAAACAGTTTTTATAAAGTAATATCAATAATTAAAGAAATTTTCTGAATCCTTGTCAATCTATGATAAGGATTTTTTTATTTATCGGAAATATTCATTTTTTCATTATAACAATCTCTGCAAAGGGGTTCGTAGCTGTCTTTTTCGCCCAGAAGAACCAGTTTATTACTGGCAATCGTGCGATGCGATATATGAGCAAGGTTGCCACATTTCATACAAACAGCATGTACTTTGGTAACATATTCAGCAGTTGCCAGTAATGCAGGAATAGGACCAAAAGGTTTGCCCATGAAATCCATATCAAGCCCGGCAACTATAACTCGAATTCCCCTATTTGCCAATTGATTGCATACATTGGGAAGTTCATCATCAAAGAACTGGGCCTCGTCAATTCCAATAACATCAACATCATTAGCTAAAAGCAGAATATTGGAAGACGATGGTACCGGTGTAGACATGATTGCATTTTTATCATGCGACACAACTTGTTCTTCATCATATCTTATATCGATAGCTGGTTTGAAAATTTCAACTTTCTGTTTCGCAATCTTTGCTCTTTTTAATCGTCTTATCAGTTCTTCCGTTTTTCCTGAAAACATAGAACCACATACAACTTCAATCCAGCCACGCTTTTTGGAAGAATCTATCGGGTTTTCTAAAAACATTTTTTCTGTGAATGATAATCTTTTTTATCTTTATTCGTTTTTTTAAAAGTAAGTAAAAATAAAGTTTTTTATACAAATAAATGATATTATGGACAGGAAAATAATTTTGAACGAAATTGTATCACTTCAGGAAACCATTGCCGAACAGACCGAAACTATTATAAATTATAATGATTCCATTCCTCAAATTGAGATTGATATTATTCTTTCCAATATACGAAGTTTATACGAAAAGTTTTACGAGATAAATAAAACAAATAAACCTGGAATTATCATAGAAAAAAATGAAAAACAAATTCAGGTAACAAAAGAAAAAATAGTAAAACCGGTCATTGAAGAACAACCTCCCGTTACTGAAAAAGAAATTGCAGAATTTGAAAAGAACATGTTGATTGATTCAATGGCACAATACACCATGCTTTCAGAATCAATTACCGAAGAAAAAAAATCAGAAAAAACAGAAGAAATAGAATTCCCACAGAAAAAAATTAAACAGCAAAAAAAATCTTCGCCCGATCTTTTTTCGGACGATAACACTATTGCTGATAAATTTAAAGACGAAAAAAAATCTTTAAATGAAGTTCTTTCGGATAAAACTTCAGATATAAGTCTTGCTTCAAGGCTTCAGAAAAACCAAATAAAAGACCTGAAATCGGCAATAGGTATCAATGAAAAATTTATGCTTATCAATGAACTTTTTGAAGGCAGTTTACAAAAATATAATGAAAATATTAATTCGCTTAATTCCTTTACTGATAAGGCGGAAGCTATGAAATTCGTTGAAGGGTTGAAGAAAGAATTTTCATGGAAAGAAAATAGTGAAGCATATATTATGATTACGGATTTGGTTTCCAGGAAATATTTGTAACCCGGTTCTGATGAAAAAATATTTTTTTCTTTTTGTTTTTCTTTTTTCCTTCTTCTTCAATTTTGCACAGGATATAAATTATGCCCGGAATATAATCGATTCCTTGTGTTCGCCACAAATGCATGGGCGCGGTTATGTTAATAATGGACAAGGAATAGCTGCCGATTTTATTGCAAAAGAATTTGCAAAAAGTAATTTGATATTTTTTGGAGAAAATTATTTTCAGAAATTTAATTTATCCATTTCTACACTTCCGGGTGCTGTTGAATTAAAAATTGGCAAAAAACAATTCAAGCCCGGGGTTGACTTCATGGTAACATCAGCGGGTGCGTCAATCAAAGGAAAATATAGCGTACTTATATTCGATAGCTTATTGCTTGAGAATAAAGATGCTTCAGAGAAATTTTTTAATAATGATTTTTCGAAAAAGTTTGTTTTCATTGATAAAAGCGGTTTCCGTGATAAGAATAGAAAAAAAATGATCGATTCAATTATCGATTATAATGCTTTTAATGCAAAAGGAATGATGGTTCCTGAAGAGAAATTGGTATGGGGAGTTGAGGATGCAATATATTCTGCAATACCAACAAAAGTAAGCATTCAGGATTCTTTGATAAAAAGTAAGATTAAAAAAATTTCGATTAAAATAGATCGCTTTATTGAATCCGCTTACGAAATGAAAAATGTTGTGGGTTATATCAAAGGAATTGTAAACCCCGATTCATTTATTGTTTTTACAGCGCATTACGACCACCTGGGACAAATGGGTAAGGATGTATATTTTCCGGGAGCCAACGATAATGCAAGTGGCGTAGCCATGATGCTGAATTTAGCAAAATATTATTCCGAAAATAAACCTGCGTACTCAATAGTGTTTATAGCTACTACAGGCGAAGAACTTGGATTAAAGGGTTCATTTTATTTTGTACAGCATCCTTTGTTTCCCTTGTCAAATGTACGTTTTCTGATAAACCTTGATTTGGAAGGCACCGGCGATGATGGAATAAAAGTAGTGAACGGAAGTATTTTTCAAAAAGAATTTGATATACTTACTCAAATAAATGATGAAAATAAATACCTAAAAACTGTTGGTAAACGTGGCGAAGCAGCCATTAGCGATCATTATCCTTTTTATGCAAAAGGTGTGAGATCGTTTTATATTTACACATTAGGTGGTATAAGCGCATATCATAATGTGTATGATAAAGCCGAAACCCTTCCGCTTACAAAGTTTAATGAAGTGTTTGAATTAATTACTGATTTTGTTGAAGCAATTAAATAAAAAACGGTTAACAAAATTTTTAATAACTCTTTTCAAAAAACAGTATAACTAGATTATCAAATTCATAATTTTGAAATATAATTTTAAAACTTACTCAAATGGCTACTACAAAAAAGAAAGCTCCGGCAAAAAAAGTTGCTGCTAAAAAAACTGTTGCAAAAAAATCGGCTAAAAAATGCGGTTGCGGCTGCGGTTCAAAGAAAAAATAATTAAAAAAAGGCTGTCATATTAAGGCAGCCTTTTTTATTCGACCACGTATCTGAGTTGAAATCCGTATAAGAAAATCTCAGCGAGGTATTATTAATTTTGAGACGTCCACTTTTTTTTATTTTTTCTCAATAATTCAATAGGTTTTAAATGAAAGAAAATTGATTAAAGCTTTTAATTTTATTATATTTGTTGTTCCCAAAACAAAACTATATCTGGTAATTAATAATTATATGATATGAAAAAACTTTTTTTGATAGTTGCGTTGCTTAGCTGTAATAATTTTCTGAAAGCTGATGAAGGCATGTGGCTGCCTATGTTTATTCAGCGATTGAATTATGTGGATATGCAAAAAATGGGTTGCCATTTAACAGCCGAAGAAATTTACAGTGTAAATCATTCAAGCATTAAAGATGCGATAGTTAGTGTTAACTATGGAGATTGCACAGGAGAAATGGTTTCCCCCGAAGGACTTTTAATGACGGCTCATCATTGCGGTATTTATTATATACAGAATCACAGTACCCTTGAAAAGGATTACCTTAAAGATGGTTTTTGGGCAGCAAGTAATGCTGAAGAACAGCGTAATGATAAGCTTACCGCTACTTTCTTAATCAGTATTGAAGATGTTACCGGTAAAATTTTACCTTATCTTAACGATAAAATGACCGAAACTAAAAGAAATGCAGTTGTGGATTCATTGAGTGCAATTCTCGAAAATGCTAAGATAAAGGGAACCACATATGATGCAAAAGTGGAATCATTTTATAATGGGAATGAATATTATTTATTTGTTACAGAAACCTATAAAGATGTTCGCCTTGTTGGTGCACCACCCGAATCATTAGGTTTGTTTGGTGGAGAAACCGATAACTGGATGTGGCCTCGTCATACAGTCGACTTTTCATTATTCCGTATTTACATGTCTCCAGATAAAAAGCCTGCGGGGTATTCTAAAAAAAATATCCCTTATATGCCTAAACATTATTTGCCCATATCATTAAAAGGAGTTAAAAAAGACGATTTTGAAATGGTACTGGGGTATCCTGACGAATCAGAAAGATATATTACATCTTATGGAATAAAAATTCTGACAGATAGGTATTGTGCAGCAATTATAAAGAATCGCGAAAAACGACTCTCCATAATAGGTGAAGACATGAAAGCCAGCGAAGAAGTTAATATTCAATATTCCTCGGAATTTTTAGTTGTATCCAATTATTACAAATTTTTTAATGGTCTATTGGATCAACTTCAAAAGTTAAAAGTTTACGATAAAAAAGTTGCGTTCGAAAAAACTTTTACAACCTGGTATAGCAGCAACCCGGTTTTAAAAGCAAAATATGGAAATGTATTAAATGAGATTAAAGATAAAAATGATACAATAGGGAAATATGTATACCCGCTAATATTATCTGGAGAAGGAATTCGGAATGGAATTAAAATTTTATCATATGCAAAGACATTTACAGAACTTAACACACAGTTAAAAAATGGTTCTAATACTGATTCTATAAATAAACGAACACAAAGTCTTACTTATGCTGCCAAGCAATTTTTCAGGGAATATAATTTGAGTACAGATAAAAAGATTTGCCTGGCCATGTTAAAAATGTATTATGATAATGTTTCTAAAGAATTTTATCCTGACGTTTTTACAACCATTGAAAAAAAATATAAGGGCGATATTTCTGCATATGTAAATGAAATGTACGATAAATCGATATTTGCAAGTAAAGATAAAATCCTTGAATTTTTAATTACCCCGGATTATAAGAAACTAGAAAAGGATATTGGATATATCACTATGTTATCATTTAATAATAAAGCTCAGGAAATTAGGACTTCATACAATAAAGCCAAATCAGAACTTGCAAAAAGTAATCGATTATATGTAGCAGGAATTATGGAAATGAATAAAGATAAAAAAAATTATCCTGACGCTAATCATACATTGAGGCTTAATTATGGTAAAGTAACAGATCTTACTCTTTCAACAGGTAAGAAATATAATTACTATACTACCCTTGATGAAATGATAGCCAAAGGAGATACTTCTAATCCTGAATTTACAATACCACCCAAATTAAAATCACTTTACGAAAGTAAAGATTATGGAAAATATGCAGATAATGGCGTCATGAAAGTTTGTTTTATAACCAATAATGATTGTACAGGCGGAAATTCAGGAAGCCCAATAATAAACGGTGATGGCGAGCTTACAGGTATTCTTTTTGATGGGAACTGGGAATCGGTAGCAAATGATTATGATTACAATGCCGAAACTCAAAGAGCAATTTGTGTTGATATTCGATTTGTTTTATTTATCATTGACAAATATGCAGGAGCTAGTAATATTATTAAAGAACTTTCATTAAAAGAGTAATCTTGAATAAAAAAAAGAAGCAGGTTTAATTTAACCTGCTTCTTTTTTTCGTTTTGATTCAAGGTGATAATATTATTTTATTTTGTTTTTAAGCTGGGCTACTTGTTCCTGGGCTTTCATGAAATAAAGGTTCCGTTGCTTTTCGGAAACTCCGCTAATCAGTGTTGATTTTTTCATGATTCCCTTAAGCCACAATTCGGTTTCGTTACAAAAAGAATTATTGATAGAAATCATATTATTAAAAGTATGATAGCGTATATATACACGCCTGAAAGTTGGGATATTAACCAGTATGTAATTATTCCCTAATTCAATATCGCTGTTATATAATGCAAAATTACCTTCAAAACCTGCAACATCGGCCTTCGTAGCTTTTTCGGCCTGTTGCTGAATGTCATTTAGTGCCGCTGACAGTACATCACATAAATGTACAGCCATTTCATTTTCGTGAAATATTCCTGCTTCATAATAAAAATCAATTTGCTTTATAATGCTGCTTATCGTGCGGTCATTCCAAATTTCAGTACTGGGATTGCGTTTATATATTTCTATAATTTTTTTTCCTATTTCAGAAACTTCTTTAGGCAATAATAACGGATCATATTTCTTTCCTTCAAAAGAAGGAACATTCATCACCGATTTCATCCAATAGAAAATTTTAAATGACGCTAATTCGGGAAATTTGAAAAGATGAAAAAGTGGAATGTCTTCAGCTGTATAGATGATCTCTTTCTCTTTAGCATTATCAATGATTTTCATATCATTTAATATTCGCTGAAGGTATTCGATAATGAATGATACATCATTTGTTAAATGGGAGTATGTGAAACTTACGATATCATTTTCCTGTTTGCAAAATGAATCAAAAGAGATATGATAAGCATTGCATATTTTGATGATTTCATCAAATGTAAAAGTGGTTTCGCCACGGATTCGACGATAAACACTATCGGTGCTTAAGCCTAACAGTTCCGCTAATTCATCAACCAGCGAAAGATTTGCAGACAAAGAATGTTTAATACTATCGATAAAATTTTGCTGAAGTGAATCGGGTTTTTTTACCATAAATATTTTTAGATTTTATTGCCAATCAACACAAAAACATTTGCAATTTATAACAAAAAAATATACTCATTTGCAAAAAATGCAAAAATAGTTCTTTTCACTGGTCAGATGAAATCAAAATTTGCTATAAACCTTAATTATCTAGCATCTTGTGCGGTATCCCGTTTTGATAGGCTTGACAACCATGGTAATTTTACATCAGAAAGTTAAACATAAAAATATAAAAACCATGAAAACAAAAATCGAAAAAATCAGAAAAATGATGTTATGCCTTATAATAATATTCGGTATAAACATTAATGCACAATCGCAAAAATCAACAGTGGGTATTTTAAATATATACTCAAGCGGATTGAGCATAACTAATGCACAAATGGGCAATTTACTTCGCAGCGAAGTTGAAAAACTCGACACTTTTGAAGTGATTGACAAATTTGATATTGATTACCTTTTAAAACAAAAAAGTATTGAAGCGGATTGCTACAATAAATTATGTCTGAACGAAATTGGTAAGATCATCAATGCTGATAAAATGTTCTCAGGCAGTGTTGAACTTATTAATGATCAAATTACAATTACTTTAAGATTGATTGATGTTGCAACGGGTTCTGTTGAAAAAACGCAGGTAAATGAATTTCTTAACCTGCCTGTAGAAATAAAAAACATGTTGAAAATTTCTGTAAGTGAAATGTTTGGACAAACAGTTGATGAAACAATGAAAACAACTCTTTCAAAAAAATACAATTATGATAATGCAATTAACAATCCCCAGGCAGAAAAATTAAATTGCAGTGGTCCAAGAATGGGAGTGGCATTTATCACGGGAACAGCATCCAAAATTATGAAGGCTCCAAAATCACAAGGAGGATTTGACTCATACCCGGTAATGTTTCAGTTTGGTTACCAGTGGGAACAGCAATATCTGAACGAAGGAAATTTCCAGGCTTTATTCGAATTTATCCCTATAATAACCGGACTTGAGCAGGGAATGTTTGTTCCAAGTTTCTCGGTACTAAATGGGTTGAGGGATAATAAAAACGGATGGGAGTTTGCTTTTGGTCCAACCTTTACAATCAACAAAATGGGAAAAGGGTATTATGAAGAAAATGGTGATTGGAAAATTTACAATTGGGAAAATGATTCTACTTATAATCCAAATCATTTGGATTTGGTAAGGCGTATGGATAGCAGGGGAAATATCAGGGTAACATCAGGTTTGGTATTTGCTTTCGGAAAAACAATCAAATCGGGAAGTCTTAATCTGCCGGTAAATATTTTTATTAATCCTAATAAAGATGGGTTACGTTTTGGAATATCGTTCGGATATAATGCAAAGAAAAAATAAATTATTCATGGCGAAGCCTGCAATTGCAGGCTTCGCCATGAATAAAAAAAATTATAAATTTTATGATAATTTAATTTATTATAGAATTGTATATTATACAGAATCTTAGCAAATTTGTAAAACAAAATGTGCTTAGATTCTGTTATACCGATTTATCCCGACTTGTCGCGGATAGGAATTTATTGCAACCGAACTTGTGAGCTCATGAATACCTTTAAAATAATACCAATTGTTAATTTAAAATAGTCCAAAGGATATTTTAAATTTTACAATGGTTATGCCGATGACATAGATGTTATAGTACAATTTATTGGACTATTACATCTATACAATCGGTATAAAATAAGTTATGAATAAATCATTCCCGTATCGGTATAACATTTACAAACACCCGGATTTTGGTTTTGTGTTGAATAATCATTTTTGGAAAATAATAAAAAAGAAAAAATACTTTTCTGTCAAACATTTTAATTCAAATATGATGAGAACAAAAAATAATAACCCAATAATTACTTTACCTGCAGGCGTCAGCTTTCTTATTAAGTGTATTTTTTCACTCTTATTAATATACATGATTCAGATTGACTTGTTTGCATTAAAAGGTAAAGTTAATGATGAAGAGAAAACCTTAATTAAAACAGAAAGTAAAATATATGCTGATACGAATACTAATTTGTTCAGCATTTATTCTTGTGATAGTGCTACCTATTCGATTTTGTTATCAAATTCATATCAATAGTTCGTTAATTTTTTTATACGTTTTAACAAGCAATTTTACCAAGCCA
>DAOQAK010000026.1:0-15524 GCA_035353855.1 Bacteroidales bacterium
TTTAAGTTTTTTACATACCTTTGTTAATATCTATATTTTTACCGAACTATTAATTAAATAGTAAAATGATAAAATATTTTTTCGATTGCCAGGATCTGGATCAAATGAAAATAAAAAGGGGGCAATACTTCTGCCCCCTTTGAAATCATTAATGATATAATTTATTTTATGATGGTAATATTTTTTGTGAAAATACCTTTTTCGGTTTCTATTTGAATGTAATACATTCCTTCAGCAAAATCGGATGTGTTAATTGCAAAAGAATTATTGTCTACATTGCTTGTAAATACTATTTGTCCGAAAACATTCGTCATTTTTATTTTTGAAATATTTTCAGTTGCAAAAATGTTTATTATATCTTTTGCAGGACTTGGAAATACATTAAATGATGACGAACCGGTTTCATTTTCTTTGATTGATGTAGGATCACAAATACTTGATAAGGTAGCCGATGAAGTAAACTCTCCGGTATTTACACCTAAAGAAATAGTATCCCATACAATTTCATAACTTCCACTGCCGTAGTCGCAGCAGTTACCATCTCCATAACTATCATATATATTAAAGGTATAACAATCTGTTGATGAAATACAAACATTTGTTGAGTATAGCTGAGGTGAACTGTCTACATAAGGACCGCCAGTAGCAATAACTTCAGACGTTGTGTTGTTAATCAATTCCCATGTTGTTTCACTGCCATAATCATCGGTTTGAACATTAACCGTTACTGTAGCATCAGAACTGATTACTGTTTTTGTTGTGGTATCATTGAGTATATTAAAATCTCCTGGCATTGAAGAATATGATTTAATAATGTATGTTCCGATTGCTGATAAATCTTCTGTAGTGGAAAATGTATGTGATAATGTACCAAATGGAGGAATTGAACCGGTTACGGTTTCTGTAACAGGTGTGCCTGAATTTATCTGGTAAGAAACACTTATATTTGAAATAGCAGTATTACCAAGGTTTCCGATTAAAACAGTAATATTTGCATTTGAGGGTAACGAACAGCTTGTTTCATTAGATGGAGAAATTATAGAAGAAATACTAGCATCAGAAATAGTAGCATTACTTGTATAAGGTATTGCAAATCCTGTAACTTCTGCACCACCTGCAAATGATCCTATAGTTGTAGCTGCACCGGTTAGGATGTTAACTAAACTGATATCACCTGCTGAAGTTGTTGCATTATAGTCGGCCATGTAACATAAATTTGTATTATGGTCGAATTCCATGTCTTGTGCATAACTTGCATCAAATCCAATAGAGCCGATTGATGTAGCTGTTCCACTGGTTTTATCTACAGAGTATAGAACATCATCATTTATACCAACGGAATATAAATTACCGAGAGTATCACATGCAAGATTAATTAAAAGATCAGTTGAAGAGGTACCAATTAATGTAGCATTTCCGCTGGCAGTATTGATACGATATAAACTTGATGCAGAAGCTGAACTATTCCAGTTTACACCAAAAAGTGTATTGGTAGTATAATCGAAAGCGATACCATTTATATCAATACCGGTATTACCAATTATGGTTTTTTCACCGGTAGTAGTATCAATGGTTACAAGATTATTATCAGAATAAACTACACCATACCATCTGTTTCCTAAACCCCATGTTCCTGCCTGAACAAAGTTATCACTAGATTGATCTGCCAGTGAAACCATAGTTTGAGGAGTTTGTAAATAAGTATAAGCAGGGCCTACAGGTAGAGTGCTTGTTGGATCGTATGCTATGTAACAATATGCTTTTACAAGATTCTGAACAGAGATGGCTTGTTCAATAGTATCATTAGCATTATTCATATCGTTTAAAAGTTGTGTATACATTTTAATGGTGTAATCTCCAACAGCAGCGGTCCATGCATCAAAAGTAACCTGCATTGAATTTCCTGGAGTAAGCGTTACAGCTTTTGTTGAAGTATAGGTGCCAATATTCATAGTTACATCAAAAGTAGCATCGATAGTACCTGTATTTTTTACTGTAGCAAGTGGGCTAATACTTCCCGGACCTACTATTGATGCCATATCAATACTGATTGATGAAGCATCGATATTGTTGTAAATAGTTGTATTTAAAGTATCATTTGTAGCATTACTGTCAGCAGGGAATGAAGTATAAATTTCAACATTATAAATATGACCAATTATAGAAAAGTCCCATGTTTGAGAGAATGTATGATTTATTGAAGCATGTGCAGGAATTGTATCAAAAATGGTATCTGTTACAGCAGTTCCGCCATCGATTATACAAGTAACAGGGATTTTAAAATGGTCAATAGAATCAAGGTTAGCAATATTAACAGTAACTGTATCTGTTGCAGTTAATAAATCAGAAGGTAAAGGATAAACAATACTTAAAGGACTTATGTCATTAGGAAAAATCGAAGTACTTCCGGTTGAAAATAAATCAAGAGCAAAATATCCTCCCATATTCTGGTTATCGGTAACCCTTTCTCGGAATGCGATATAAATCTGTTGACCTGCATATGGGGCAAGGCTGTATGCATATTTGAACCATGTACTTTCAGAAGCAAGTTCAGCATTGTCAATTAAATCAAGTTGAGTAGTAAAGTCAGTTGTTGAATTTCCAGTAGTTGAAATTAATACTTCTAATGTATCAACATATTGAGCACCTCCGTAAAACCATAAATAAAATGAAAGGCTGTCGCTAGAAATAACAGATATTTGAGGAGAGATAAACCATTGGTCATTAGATGCACTTCCACCTGTGTTCCATGTGCAATATGCTACATAATCACCACCGCCTGTAGGAACATCTTGTGTCCCGCTATTCCAGCCACTTAAAGCATCTCCATTTGCTGCCTGTGCCCAACCTGTTCCACCGTCAGGATTTTGCTTTGTCCATCCATCAGGAGGAAAAGAACCTTCAAAACTTTCAGTAGTGAGCGTCCTGATTTGTTTTGCAGCATAAGCGCTGAAATTGGTTTGACTTTGAACTGCTTTATCATTTAAGTTTCTTTTTGTTGCTTCAAATTTTACTTTTGGAGCTTTGCCATTAATTAATGAAATTTGTTTTTTTTGAGCAATCCCACTATAACCTAGCAAGAATACCAAACTAATTAATAATGTAATTTTCTTCATGTTTTATATTGTTTTTTAGAAATTTATTTTTTGCGAAGTTAATCATAAAGTTAAATGAAAAAATCAGGGTTTTTACTAATAAAATTGCTCGAAGAAATTATATAATTTTTAATAAAAAAATTCCTGTTTTATTTTTTGTTTTAAATTATTTAAAACAATTGTGAATTTGATTCCCCTACACCTTTCGAAAAATAATCCTAAACTGAATATTTTTCATAGGAATTAACTAATACGACTTTACTAAAATTTTTGGTTCCATCATGTCGAGCATAGCATATTTAACCCCTTCGCGTCCAAGCCCTGATTCTTTAACTCCACCATAAGGCATATGGTCAACCCGAAAAAGCGAAACATCATTATGTATAACACCCCCAACTTGAATATTCGCAAATGCATAATTCAGTTCATTAATATTATTTGTAAATACTCCTGCCTGAAGCCCAAAAATACTATTGTTCACTTTATTTACTGCATCTTCAAATTTTTCAAATGAATCAAGAATAACTACCGGGCCAAAAATTTCCTGACAACTAACTTTCATTTCATTTTTAGTATTAGTCATTACAGTAGGCTCGAAAAAAGTGTTATTTCTTTTTCCTCCGCATAAAATTTTTGCCCCATCGGAAACAGCTTCACTTACCCATTGCTCCACGCGTTGTGCATTTTCTTCGTCGATCATCGAAGTAATATCCGTTGATAATTCATTTGGTGGACCTGCTTTTAATGCTTTGGTTTGTTCAATGAATTTTTTGGTGAATTCATTTATAATTTCTTTTGCTACAAAAATTCGTTGTGTGTGAATGCACACTTGTCCGGCATACGCAAAAGCCCCTACAATACAGCGTTTCACGGCATGTTCAATATCGGCAGATTTTGTAACAATTACCCCTGCATTTCCACCGAGTTCCAGAACAACTTTTTTCTTTCCCGCGTCAGTCTTCATTTTCCAGCCTACTGCAGGTGAGCCGGTAAATGTTAACAATTTAAATCTTTCATCAGTTACCAATTGATTTCCTGCAATCCTATCCATCGGAAGTATTGAGATTGCGCCTTTTGGTAAAGCGGTTTTGTCAATAATACCTGCAAGCTCTAATGTTGATAAAGGAGTTGACCTTGCCGGCTTCAATATTATCGGGCATCCTGCGGCAATAGCGGGGGCTATTTTATGAACGGCCAGGTTCATGGGAAAATTGAAAGGAGAAATTCCTGCGACTAATCCAACGGGGAAATATTTTACAAGTCCTTCTTTTCCTTTGCCTGTTGGCTCCCAGTCGAGGCGCATAAATTCCATTGGCGGACGTTTTGCTTCTTCGGCTGCAGCAACAAAAGTGCTATATGCACGCTGAATTTCTGCAATAGCGTATTTCAAAGGTTTTGCAGCTTCCATTGCCAATATTTCAGCCAGTTCTGCTTTCCTGTTTTTTATTTCATCAGCAATTTGCATTAGAATTTCATAACGTGTATAGGCCGGTAATTCTGCCAGTTCGCGCTCTATCGCTAGTGCTTTTTGAATTGATCTTTCAAGGATTTTTTTATCTGCCAGGTATGTTTCAGCTATTAATTTATGATCATACGAATTATAAATTCCAATTTTTTCAGAAGATGTAATAAATTCTCCGCCGGCATAAATTTTATATTCTTTCATCTGTATAAAAATTTAAATGTGTATAAAATATGTATATTATCAGAAATGATATTTTTTGTTACCCGCCTTGCCAGTCGGGCAGGCTCGCTCACACCCCCGATATTTATCGGGGCGCAACAAGGGATTGCTCGTGAATATTCATGCTTTTTAAACTTCATTTAATTTAATCATTTGTTTGATGTAAATTTTTTGGTTGCAAGGATATTTCATAAATATTTTTTTTACAAAAATACATTTTAAGATTTATTACAAAATATATTCATATGCTTTAAATTGTAATTTTACGACGGATTTATGAAAACACAGAACCTGAAAAAACTTTGGAAATGGCCTATAATGGTAGTTTTAGTGATTACCTGGGGCAGTTCATATATTTTAATGAAACGCGGACTTGAAGAATATTCCGCTATGCAGGTTGGTGCATTAAGGATTAGCATTGCATCCATTGTTTTATTTCCAATAGCATTAAGAAAAATAAAACATGTTCCCAAATCAAAATTCTTATTATTAGTTCTGTCATGATTTCTTGGAAATGGAATCCCTGCATTTTTGTTTACGCAGGCTCAAACAGGCATAGATAGCGAGATTGCCGGTATCCTTAATTCTGTAGCTCCGCTTTTTGCTTTAATGATGGGCGTTTTATTTTTTAAATTAGAAACAAAATGGTTTAATATCATCGGGGTATTTATAGGACTGTTTGGTGCAGTGGGTCTTTTATCGGTTGGAATAAAAGGATTTGATACAAATTTGAGTTATGGTATTTATATAATTATCGCCACTATGTTATATGGTACAAATATTAATATAGTAAAAAATATTTTAAAGAAATAGATCCCATAACTATTACCTCGATAGCTTTTATCGTTATCGGTATTTTTTCACTGGTTTTTTTATTGACAGGAACTGATTTTTTAAATCGGACAGGAAGCAGCTCATCAATAAAAGCATTAGGGTATATTATCATTCTGGCAGTATTGGGTACTTCAATAGCCGGAATATTATATAATTATTTAATAAAAATATCGTCGGTTTTGTTTGCCGCTTCAATTACTTATATTATTCCTGTTGTGGCAATAATTTGGGGAATTATAGATGGCGAAGTTCTTTATACCGAATATTTATTATGGATTGTAGTAATATTTGCCGGTCTTTTCCTGGTAAATAAATGAAAAAGAAAGACAACAGATTTATAAAAATCACTTCAAAAAAGGATTTCCTTTTTATTTTATCAAAAATTCATTATTTTTGCTGACCTTGTTAATAATAACTTAAATATCTAATACATAACAATTTTATACATATGAAGGTATATCAAACAAATGAAATCAGAAATATTGTTCTGATAGGTGGCGCAAAATCAGGTAAAACCACACTGGGTGAAGCAATGCTGTTTGAAGGCGGCGTTATTACCAGGCGTGGTAGCGTTGAAGATAAAAATACAGTTTCAGATTACAGGGAAATTGAACTTGAACGTCAGAACTCCATTTCTTCAACAGTACTTTATTCTGAATTTGAAGGAAAGAAAATAAATATCATCGATGCTCCCGGTTTCGATGACTTTGCAGGTGAAATGGTTGCAGCATTACATGTTTGCGATACTGCTTTAATGTTGGTAAATGCACAAAACGGTGTTGAAGTAGGAACTGAAATTACATGGCGCTATACCACAAAACATAAATCGCCTGTGGTTTTTATAATGAACCAGCTCGATCACGAAAAAGCAAATTTTGATGAAGGCATCCGCCAGTTAAAACAATATTTTGGTGATAAGGTTATACCTGTTCAATATCCTTTAACAACAGGAACTGCATTTAACAGCGTTATTGATGTGCTGAAAATGAAAATGTATAAATTTACTCCGGGCTCTGCAAAAGCTGAAATTACTGATATACCTGAAGCAGAAAAAGCTAAAGCAGCAGAGTTACATGGAAAAATTGTTGAAGCAGCAGCAGAAAGTGATGAAAAACTGATGGAGAAATTCTTTGAAGAAGGTTCTCTTTCAGAAGAAGAATTATTAAGAGGTTTGAAACAAAGCATAATGAAACGCGAAGTATATCCGTTACTTTGTGTATCAGCAAAACAGGATACAGGAGTTGCAAGGCTTATGCAGTTTATCAATGAATTTATTCCGGCTCCGAATGAAATGCCTTGCAGAAAAACTACCGAAGGTAAAGACCTGAAATGTTCAACAACTGAACCTGCTTCGGCTTATGTTTTTAAAACAACCCTCGAACAACATCTTGGCCAGATGACCTTCTTTAAATTATACAACGGCGAGATTGCTGAAGGAATGGATATGGTAAATGCAAATACCGGTTCAAAAGAAAGGTTATCACAATTATTCATAGTTGCCGGGAAAAACAGGGTAAAAATTGAAAAAGTTGTAGCAGGAGACATTGCTGCAACAATAAAACTTAAAGATGCTCATACTTGCAATACATTGGATACTCCTAAAAATTCAAACGATATTGTAACTCCTGTTGAATATCCTGAACCAAAATTCCGTACAGCAATAAGGGCAAAGAACCAGTCGGATGATGAAAAACTGGGAGGCATACTAAAATCAGCACATGAAGAAGATCCTACCATTATTTTTGAACAATCGATGGAATTGAAACAGGCAATTCTTCAGGGACAGGGTGAACTTCAGCTTACCGTACTTAAATGGAAAATTGAAAATCTTGATAAAATAGAAATTGAATATTATCCATGTAAGATTCCTTACAGGGAAACCATTACCAAACCTGCAAAATCAAGTTACCGTCATAAAAAGCAATCAGGCGGCGCCGGTCAATTCGGTGAAGTATATATGATGATAGAGCCTTGGTATGAAGGAAAACCCGATCAGAAAGAATTCCCGATAAGGGGTCGTGATGAAATAAATTTGAACTGGGGAGGAAAATTATTTTTCCACAATTGCATCGTAGGTGGAGCTATCGACGCACGTTTCATGCCTGCCATCCTGAAAGGTATCATGGAAAAAATCGAAGAAGGTCCGTTAACAGGTTCATATGCTCGCGATATTGTGGTTAGCGTTTATGATGGAAAAATGCACCCGGTTGATTCCAATGAAATTTCTTTCAAACTGGCAGGACGTAATGCTTTCAAGGAAGCATTCAAAAATGCCGGTCCAAAAATCCTTGAACCTATTTACGAAGTGGAAGTTGTGATGCCTTCAGAAAGAATGGGTGATGTAATGACGGATTTGCAAGGAAGAAGAGCAATTGTATTGGGTATGGATAGTGAAGGAAATTATCAGAAAATCAAAGCACGTGTTCCACTGGCTGAATTGAACCGTTATTCCACTTCATTAAGCTCCATAACTAGCGGTCGCGCAACTTATGGGATGAAGTTTGCCGATTACCAGCAGGTTCCGGGAGATGTTCAGGAGCAACTGCTTAAAGCATACGAAGCTGAATCGAAAGACGAAGAATAATTTTTTTATAATAAAGTATTTTTTTATGGTTGGCTGAAAAGCAAACTTGCTTTTCAGCCAACCATTTTTTTATACTTCAACTGAGTTTGTATATTTCGACTACAGCCAATATATACAGAATCTTAGCAGATTTGTAAAGCAAAATGTGCTTAGATTCTGTTATGCCGATTTATCCCAACTTGTCGTGGATAGGAAATTTTGTAACCGAACTTGTGAGCTCATGAATACCTTTAAAATAATACCAATTGTTAATTTAAAATAGTCCAAAGGATATTTTAAATTTTACAATGGTTATGCCGATGACATAGATGTTATAGTACAATTTATTGGACTATTACATCTATACAATCGGTATAAAATAAGTTATGAATAAATCATTTCTGTATCGGTATACATGCAACCTCTAACACTCAGCATAAATATGTCTCATAAATATTTTGTAATGCCTGATAAACTATATAATTTTGTAACTTTCGGTTCGTTAGTAGTGATATAAAGTTTAGAATGGACCCACATTTAGAAGACGAAATTTTATTTAAGCATCGTAACAGATCATACGGCGCTTATTTATTACGTCGGAGCTATATTCGTAACCTGACTATTTCGGTTGTTTTAGCTTTAATATTTTTCTTTACAGCTTTTATGATTGCTGTTGAATTAAATAAAAATATTGAAGAAGAAGATTATTATGATTTTAGTAATGTAGTTTTTGAATATTCATCACTTGAATATGCACCGGGCGAAATTCCTAAAGCTCCTGAAAATACTAACCCACCTGAAAAGAAATTAAATATTGCGAAAACAGAAAACCTGAATGAAATTAAAGTAAAAGAAACAGTTGCAAATACCGAAAATACTTTAGAAGATAATTCTACATCAGATGCTGATAGTTTAAATGGAAATCCTAATGGAGAAGGTAACGGTTCTGACACAGGGCTTGTTTTTACACGTGTGCAGGAAATTCCAATGTATCCCGGAGGTGAAGATGCAAGGAAAAAATTTATTAAAGAGCACTTTAATTATGCAAGCCTCGGACAAAATGTAAAAATTCAGGGTGTAGTTTGGGTTTCTTTTATTGTTGAAAAAGACGGTTCATTATCTGCGATAAAAGTTTTGAATGGAATTGGTGCAGCCTGCGATGGCGAAGTAGTTAAAGTAGTTAAGAAAATGCCTAAATGGAAACCGGGAAAACGAAATGGCCTTCCGGTGCGTGTAATTCTTAAAATGCCTATACGGTTTGAGAATGCTATATAAAACGATTACGATTCCTCTTTTTTCATTTCTTCATAACCTTCATCAACCAGTAAATTCGGCATTTGCGAGGTGGCTACGGCAAGTTTATCACAAATTTCATTTTGCGGATTGTTTGCATGTCCTTTGATCCAAACAAAATTTACTTTATGTTTTTTATAAACTTCAAGAAAGCGTAACCAGAGATCTTTATTTTTTTTCTTTTTAAAATTTATTCTAACCCATTCATGTAACCAGCCTTTTTCAACAGCTTCTACAACATATTTTGAATCGGAATAAATTGTAACCTGGCTGTTTTCAAACTTTAATGCTTCGAGTGCAACAATAACACTAAGCAGTTCCATTCTATTATTCGTTGTAAGCCTGTATCCCTGCGAAAGTTCTTTGCGATATTTCCCTGAAATTAATACAACTCCATACCCACCGGGACCCGGGTTTCCGCGTGCACTGCCGTCGGTATATATGGTGATGGAATGGGGCATCTTAATATAGTCCCCCCTTGAGGGGGGCAGGGGGGTGAGAAATTCATCTCACACTTTATTATTATTTAAAATTATTTTTCTGTTCGAAATTATCAATATAATTTTCTATTTCTGCACTTACATTATCAATATCATATTTCACTTGTTGTTCGCTAAATCGTAATATTGAGAATCCCAGTTGTTTTAAATTTTTATCTCTTTCAATGTCTTTTTCATGTTTGAATAAATGTGAATAACCATCAATCTCAATTATCAAATTCAAATTTTTACACATGAAATCTGCAATATAGCTATCAACAGGGCGTTGTCGTAAAAATTGATACCCACGCATTTTTTTTGCTCTGAGTAACTCGCACCAAATCCTGATTTCTCAATCAGTTGAGTTGTTCCTGAGTTTACGGGCTAATGGTTTGAGATTTTTATTATAAAAATTGTTCGAGTACAACATGAAATAATTCATCCCCCTTAATCCCCCTTTCAAAGGGGGACAGGTTTGTACTAAAGTTTTGTGACTTTTGTAAGCATGCTGTATCCCATTAATTTTCCGTCTTTGTTATACGATTCGGTTTTTACAGAACCAACACCTACTGCATGATATTCAACACTTTTTATATTTACAGGGATTGTGATACCCATTGTTATTGTTTCCATAGTCATATCCTGGGTAATTTTATAACAAGTGTATGTTCCGGCGGTTGTAGTAATGCTTTCCTGGCTTTCAACTTTTCTATTGCTTACAGTAATCTTCATGGTTGAAAATAATGTTCCGTTGCTGTACATACTTATTGTTCCGGTTGCATCCTGTAAAGTCATACCAACAGTTAAATTTTGAGGAAGTTCCATCCATGTAGCATCCGATTTAATATCCATGCCTTCGAATTGCTTTGAAGATTGAGCCGGAAGAAAACTTTTCATTTCGATATACATTTTATCACCATTACATTTTATTGAAGAATTGGTAGTGGCTTCAACTTCATCTTTCTCGTTTTTTGTAGTTGTTTCTACCTTTGCCATTGTGCCTTCTGTAGTGGTAGTAACATCCGAAATTTTGTTAATGGTTTTTCCGGTAACTTTATCTTTTGCATTATAGTTAGTCATTTCAAATTCATTTCCATTTGAAAGAGAATAATAAGCATTGCAAGTTTGTGACTTTGCAAGCATAGTTAAAGCTGATACAAATAAAAATGTAAATAAAACTGATAATAAATTTTTTGATTTCATAATGGTTTATGTTAATGATTACTAAATGCAAATATCAGAAAAATATTCGAAATATCTATGATTTGACTATTCGAACATTAGTTTGAGTATTTCGGATAAATCGTCGTTGCTTAATTTGTAATTCATTCCCGATACTTTATTCATAAGCATTACATCAAGAATATGCTGTTGGTTTTCTTTACCAATGCCGCATTCAGCAAGCTTAAGTGGACATTCAATTTTTTTGAAAAGTTCTTCGAATTTAGAAATTGTTTCATCAGCATTATCTACTGCGAATAATTCTTTGCCAAGTTCACAAATCCTTTCATTGGCGCGTGTTTTCATGACTTTCATCCAAGCAGGAAAAGCAATGCTTAGCGAAGCACCATGAGGCACATCAAACAATAGTGATAAAACATGACCGATATCATGAACACCCCAATCGCCGCCATTACGGCCGGCTAAGGTAATACCGTTTAATGCTAAGGTTGATGCATAAAGAATTTTTTCACGCAATTCATAATTCTTTAAATCATTCAAAAGCTGTGGGCCATATTCCATGGCTTCACGAATAATCGAATAAACAATTTTATCGGAAAGGGTAGCATCACCTTTTCCGAAATAAGCTTCGAGGCAATGTGCAATTAAATCTGCAATTCCGTAAGCAGTATAATTTCGCGGAACTGAAAAAGTAAATTGCGGGTCGAGGAAAGAATGTTTCGGATAACATAAAGGATTGCCCCAACCTATTTTTTGTTTTGTTTTATGATTTTGCAAAACAGCAAACGGATTCATTTCTGTTCCGGTTGCAGCCAATGTAAGCACTGCAATTAATGGGATTGCTCTTGTCGGTTTTTTTAATCCGCTGTAAAAATCCCATGCGCTATGCGAAACAGGAATTGTTATTGAAATGATTTTTGCCGAATCAATAACACTGCCACCGCCAACAGCAAGCACAACATCAACATTATTATTTCTTCCCAGTCGTGCTGCAAAATCAACATCTTCAACAACCGGGTTTGACTTAATGCCACTATATTCGTACACCTCGG
Organism: Bacteroidales bacterium; assembly: GCA_035353855.1. Lineage (NCBI taxonomy): Bacteria > Pseudomonadati > Bacteroidota > Bacteroidia > Bacteroidales > Bacteroidales bacterium. The sequence continues at coordinate 12,183 of DAOQAK010000026.1, forward strand.
CATTTATACTTTTTAATTGAGTAATAATGTTTTCGTAGATGCCATTTTCTTTAATTGAATTTTTTCCGTAAACAAGCAGCACTCGTTTCCCATATTGAGAAATAGTTTTAGCAAAATCGTTCAGGATATTTTTTCCAAAATGTAGTTTTGTAGGATTATATAAAACAAAATTTTCCATGTTTAAAGTTCTTAAAAAGCAAAGTTAAATAAAATGCTTTTTCTCTTTAAAAAATTATCAACTTTAATGCAATCATTTGCCCGAAAAATTTATATTTGTTTATTATTAACCAATTAAACCCACGGAGGTGTAAGATGTTTAGAAATGCTATTGTTAGAACGCCATGCGAGAACATGGTAAATGGAATTACCAATGCAAAACTTGGAGCTCCTGTTCATAAAAAAGCTTTAGCGCAACATGAAAAATATATTGAAGCTTTAATCAGTTGCGGTGTTTCTGTAACAGTGCTTGAAGCGGATAACGATTTTCCCGATTCAACATTTATCGAGGATACGGCTTTGCTTACACCTCACTGCGCCATTATTGCCAATCCCGGCGCAGCAGCAAGAAAAGGTGAGACCAAAAAAGTGGAAGAGGTCTTAAAAGATTTTTATAAGAATTTTGAATACGTGAAAGAACCTGATACTGTTGAACCCGGCGATATCATGATGGTTGGTGAACATTTTTATATCGGGTTATCGAAGCGAACAAATAAAAGCGGTGCCGAAAAAACAATTTCAATATTAAAAAAATATGGAATGACAGGTTCTGTAGTTACACTCGAAAAAGTGTTGCATTTAAAAACAGGGATGTCGTATCTTGAACACAATAATCTTGTTGTTGCTGGTGAATTTATTGAGAAACCGGATTTGCAAAAATTTAATTTATTGAAAGTTGATGCAGACGAAAGTTATGCGGGAAATTGTATTTGGGTAAATGATAAAGTGCTTGTACCTGCTGGTTTCCCTAAGATTCGAAAGAAAATAGAAAACGCCGGTTACGAAACCATTGCTCTCGATATGTCTGAATTCCGTAAGCTTGACGGTGGACTGAGTTGTTTATCGTTGCGATTTTAATAGAACACGGATGATACAGATAATACTGATTTAAACGGATTAATGGTTATGTATTTTTTTCCGTGTTATCCGCGTGAAATCAGCGTTTTATTTTTTAAAGAATTCAAAAACAAATTTTCCTTTGTGTTTTCCTATTGCATTTTGAATTTCTTCGAGTGTGGCTTTTTTAATATTGTTCACCGATTTGAATTTTCGAAGTAAGGTTTGAATTGTTTTTTCACCGATATTTTCTATTTCAGAAAGCTCTGATTTTACCAATGCTTTTTCTCTTTTCTTTCGGTGATGCGTTATTCCAAAACGATGTGCTTCATCGCGCATTTGTTGTATCAATCGCAGTGATTCCGATTTTTTATCGAGATAAAGCGGAACGGAATCGTTGGGATAATATATTTCTTCCAGCTTTTTTGCAATGCCGATGATATTTATTTTTCCGTACAATCCAATTTCTTTCAAACTTTTAACTGCCGAACTTAACTGTCCTTTGCCGCCATCGACAATGATTAGCTGAGGCAGCGACTGATTTTCTTCAAGCATTCTTTTGTATCTTCTTGAGATCACTTCTTCCATCGATGCAAAGTCGTTGGGGCCTTCAACAGTTTTAATATTAAAATGACGGTATTCTTTTTTATCGGGCTTGGCATTTTTAAAAACCACTAATGCCGAAACAGGGAAAGCTCCCTGAATATTAGAATTATCAAAGCATTCAATATGTGTGGGTAAATTATTCAAACGAAGATCGTTCATCATTTGTGAAAGAATTCTTTTGCTGTGGCGTTCCGGGTCAACCAATTCTTTTTGCTTTTGTTTTTCTTCCATGAAATATTTTGCATTCCTTTCAGAAAGTTCAAGCAATTGTTTTTTGTCGCCTTTCTGCGGAACAGTATAATTTATTTCAGGAATTGTAATCTGCGGAATAAAAGGAACGATAAGCTCTTTGGCGTTGCTGTCGAAACGTTGACGAAAATCAGTGATTGCAAATGAAAGTATTTCTTCATCCGTTTCATCAAGTTTTTTGCGAACTTCAACCGAATGTGTAGTTACAATGGCACCATCAATAATTTTCAGGTAATTTACATAACCGTTATTTTCATCACTCACAATCGAAAGAACATCAACATTGCTGATGGCTGGATTTACAATTGTTGACTTACCTTGATATTTTTCAAGCAACTCAATTTTTTCTTTTATGATTTGCGCTTTCTCAAAATCAAGATTTATGGAATGGTCGTTCATCAGTGTTTTCAACTGCTTCAGAACATTCGAAATATTTCCTTTGATGATATCTTTAATTTGTGAAATGGTTTTGTTATAATCATCTTCATCCTGATATCCTTCGCATGGGCCTTTGCAATTGTGAATATGATATTCCAGACAGACTTTAAATTTTTTTGCAGAAATATTTTCTTCAGTAAGTTTCAAATTGCAATTTCGTAATTGATACAATTGTTTAATCAAATCGAGCAACGTGTGCAAAAGCCTTACAGACGCATAAGGACCGAAATATTGCGAGCCATCTTTAATGATATTTCGTGTTTGAAAAATGCGTGGGAAACGCTCGTTTTTAATGCAAATCCAGGGATAAGTTTTGTCGTCTTTAAGAAGAACATTATACTTGGGTTGTAATTCTTTTATCAGATTATTTTCAAGCAGCAATGCATCAAATTCGCTTTTAACAACGGTATATCGGATGTCGGTAATTTTTTTTACCATCACATTTATTTTTCCGCTAATCTGTGTTTTAGAGAAATATGAAGTAACTCTTTTTTTCAGACTCTTTGCTTTGCCTACGTAAATGATAGTTCCGGAACTATCAAAAAATTGATAGATGCCGGGATTATCGGGAAGATTATTAAGTATGTGTTGTATGTTTTTATTAATTTCTAACATTTTTTAATTCAGCATTCAGAAGTGAGAAGTCAGAATTTTAATTTTATTCTTCAAATTCAGCATTCAGTATTCTGAACTCTGCATTCTGCATTCTTAATTCTGCATTCTTAATTCTGCACTCTTAATTTTGTTTTCTAAATTCTATAAAGTTTTACAACGTACAGTTTATTTAATTACATTTTTTAATTCAGCATTCAGAAGTGAGAAGTCAGAATTTTAATTTTATTCTTCAAATTCAGCATTCAGTATTCTGAACTCTGCATTCTGCATTCTTAATTCTGCATTCTGCATTCTGCATTCTTAATTCTGCATTCTTAATTCTGCATTCTTAATTTTGTTTTCTAAATTCTATAAAGTTTTACAACGTACAGTTTATTTAAT